>CALDTK010000231.1 GCA_937924035.1 uncultured Saprospiraceae bacterium
TCTTTCGTTGTTATATATCCAAAGCCATTCTGTGGCTAGTATTTGCGCGTGTTCAACGCTGTTAAAGTCGTGCATATCCAGCCACTCATGTCGAACCGTTCTGTTATACCTTTCAACATAAGCATTCTGGGTAGGCTTGCCAGGCTGAATATACATCAGCGTGATTCGGTAGTCGTTTGCCCAGTCGATGAGCGCTTGCGAGATATACTCTGGACCGTTATCACATCGCAGTGAGTGAGGCTTGCCTCGCCATTCAATAATTTGATTTAGAGCCCGAATCACTCGCTCACTGGGCAGCGATAAATCCACCTCAATGCCTAGACCTTCACGGCTGTAGTCATCCAATACGTTGAACGTTCTCAGTGTTCTGCCATCAGCCAAGGAATCTGACATGAAGTCCATTGACCAGACCTGATTGATCGCAGTGGCAGTGCCGAGTTGACCAGGCCGTTCACGTTTTAATCGGCGCTTGGGTTTAATTCGCAAGTTCAGCTCTAGCTCCCGGTAAATACGATACACACGCTTGTGATTCCACTTGAATCCCTTGACGTTTCGTAGATAGAAAAAGCAAAGCTTAAAACCCCAGCGCTTGTAGGTATCTGTGAGTTTCAGCAACCACTGTGCAATTAACGCATTCTCATAGCTGAGCTTTTCTTTGTATCGATAGCAGCTCTCACTGATACAAAAACAATCACACGCCGCCCGAATGCTAATGCCGTGCCCGATGAAATACCAAAGCCCACATCGGCATGCTTATGTTATTTACTTTTTTAGCGTAGAGTAACGTCTAGCCACGAGTTGCTCCAGAAATGTAGGGATCAGCCATAAAATAGTTTGGCTGGTGTGATATTTCACTAGAGCAAATAAACGAAGTTACTGTTGAAGGCTGCAGATTTACCGAAATACCGTTTTGCAGAAACAACGCTACGAACCCATCAGAACTTACTCTAATAGTGTTACTGCGGTATATCAAATTCCCCTTTTGCAAACGGTCAGATTTATCCGAAGAGCTGCCAACAGAGCCTTTTAGATAGCTCACTTGTGCTATAGGATCTCCGGCGTTGTTATCTGTACAATGAATTCCTTGCACACTCGCTGGTGCCGAAGTGCTGTTCGTCGCTATTACCCGGTTGTGAGATGCAAACAACAATAGCATTATTAAAAAAATTGCGGTTAGAACCGATGAAATATCTCTCATATACATGTCTTTGTCGTATGCCAAGTGTTGGCAATCCAATCCCTTTTCCTTACATTGGCATTAGTTCAGCTGGGAAATAGTGATAAAATCGATAGGGTTAGTTAACTTAGCCGCGGCATGATATTTCTGGTAATCATCTGCCGCCAATTTCTTATCAATACATGTCAAGGGAAGACAGTGATGTTAGAAACTCGTATTAATGTACCTACAGAACATCAAAGCATTGCGTTGACACTAGCAGATACAATGGAATCATGTGGATTAGACAGTAAGGCGATGTTTCAAGATGCCGGGGTTGATCCTGCGGTTGTTTACTCCCCCGATACCAGAGTGGTCGGCGAATCGATGCAGCGCATTTGGAAAGCCGCTGTAGAGGCTTCAGGTAATGATGCTCTGGGTATCGTATTTGCCGAGCACTTTCGCGTTACTGCATTGCACGGTCTTGGCATTGCGTGGTTGACCAGCGACACGCTCTACGACGCGTTTGAGAGGCTCGTTAGATATTTCCGGGTAATTTGTACCGTTGGAGATGTCGTGATCGTCGACGAAGGCGAAACACTGCAGCTGTGGCTCAAACTACCCATCCCCGCCGGTATTGCAGTGGACGCGTCGTTAGATGCGGGGTTGGCTCTATTCATTCAGCTGTGTCGCTTCGCTATGGACTCCTCGTTCTGTGCTGAAACGGTGACCCTACAACGCAAACCACCACTCAATACCCAGAAGTTCTATCGCTTTTTCGGTTGCCCCATAGAATTCGAATCTACAGAAAATACATTGGTGTTCAATCGTGCAATTCTAGATAAGCGAGTACCGACCGCAAACTCATCCTTGGCACGTGCGAACGACGAGGTTGTTATCAATTATCTTAAGCGATTCGATCAGGATGACATTATCAGTCAAATATATGGTGCGGTGATTAATGCATTGCCATCAGGGGTACCTACTCAGGAAGAATTAACCAGTACTTTAGGTATCAGCCAGCGTTCATTGCAAAGAAGGCTTGCAGAGAAGAACACAACACCAACGAAAACAATAGAACAAATTCGAAGCGATCTGGCTAAGCAATATTTGTCGGAACGACACCGTAGTATTGGTGAAATTAGTTACCTGCTTGGTTTTTCGGAACCTAGTAATTTTGCCAGATCATTTAAACGTTGGACGGGCCATACGCCTAATCATTTTCGTCTAAATCTAGATCGTAACTAGGGGCCTGTCCGAGGACTGGCTCATCGCGATGGGTGAAAAAGACTACTTTACACCGGGTAATGAGCCAGAACTTCTCATTAATCTGTATGTCGATAGTCGGTGAGAAAACGTATAACAAAGTAGTGGGGTTTAGAGCCGTGTTTGCTACCAACTTTATTAACCGACTGCGTACTAGGGTTAAGTTTTTTATCAATCGCGCTTCTATGGCGTTCTTCTTCCTCGTCTTCGATGTAGTTGCTAGTTGTTTCAAATTTAGAGTGTCATGCATCTATGCGTACATGATGCGGGTCTCGTTGTTTAATATCTACAGATATACTGGTATGTCGTAACCAGTGCACTGTCGCTTCTCTAAGGGACTCGGCGTCCGTCATGGCATTCTCACCTAAGGATTTGTCTTTGGACATTGTTTTATAGCTTGCATCGAAGCACTTCTGTACCACCTCCCTCACAGCACGCTCAGAACGTAAGGCTTGATCATCATCGATATCCCCGTCTTCGGTCATACGGGTGCGTGCAACTGTTAATAGAGGTTCGTGTTCGCCGCGAGAAGGGAAGGGCGATAGTCCTCTGGATCGTCGGTACCTCGCCAGCGCTATTAGCATTTCGTCGGAGACAGGTATTTTTCTATCTTTGAGACCTTTGCCAGTAACATGTAACCACCAGCTATCATTTGGTTTTTGATAGAAATCGGTCATCATTGGAGTCGATAGATCGTTGTGAACTAATTCAGATATGCGTAAGTGGCGCAACAGGAGGCGTATGTAGTATCAGCATCGCTTTGCTTAATTAACTCGGGTATGGCGTGGTGGCGTTTCGGGTAAACCTGAACAATCAGAAAAACTGAAAGCGCTCTTGCGCCAGTGAAATTCTGCACAGAGACACCATTCTGGAAGTAAAAGACGCACTAGTCGGAAAACCAAAATGGGCTCACGCTATTGACACATTGGGCGGTGATTACCTAACCGGCCTACTCAAGCAAGTTAAACATGGCGGTGGCGTAGCCTCTGTCGGATTAACCGCTTCTCCAGAAATTTCCATGACCGTTATTCCCTTCATCACCCGTGGGGTTTCGCTATTGGGTGTAGATTCAGTGTATATCCCTCTTGAAGACAAAAAACATATTTGGCAGCGTGTTGCAACAGACATGAAGTTGCCAACCCTGGAAAACTACCAACAAGAAATATCGCTAACTGAAACGCCAGATTACCTCGATAAATTTTTTAAAGGGCAGCTTGTTGGGCGCTATGTAGTTGATGTGAAAAACGTGTAGACACACGTGAATTTTCGCAGGTAACAGGCCGGTCCTTGTGGCTGGCCTAACATTGAAACGTCCTTTCTAGTAGCGTATTGAAACATTCAAATTGTTATTATTCTAAAAAGAAGAAAAGAAGAAACGAAACCGGAGGTCAAACATGCTACTCGGGGATCCAATCGATACCCTACTTAATCTCGTTACCTTTGCCTTTATCGCAGCAATGATATTGATCTATATCCGATGAAACCAACTATCCTATTAAAGGAATATCAGGAATCCTCTTAGGTGTTTCGCGGACAAATATTCCTAGGTACTATATTGGTGGTGGTAACCGCGTTGTTCCATGTCGCCTGTATTACCAGTCTGGTCGATATTCTGGGTTGGGCAGGGAGGACAATTTCTTTACCCGACAGAATCAATACATTTTTTGTGTTTGGTTTGGCGGTTCTGTTCATCATTGCAATTCATGGTGTAGACGCTTGGTTGTGGGCGATGGTCTATAAAGGGGTGGGCCAATTCGATGGTATCGCAACGGCCATGTACTTTTCTGTGGTGACCACTACCACACTGGGTTATGGAGATTTCACGCTTACAGAGCGTTGGCGCATACTGGCCAGCTTCCAGGCAATAGGTGGCCTTATTCTATTTGGTGCGAGCACGGCGTTTCTGTTCGAAATCATTCGGCGATTTTTTCCACTTGCTTAAATACCTGAAGTCCTTTGGATCGACGGTTTCACACATGAAGCCATGAGATTGGCTGCGACAAACCATTGTATCCATGGGAGTATCCCTGCAGAGTCCGTAATGCCCAAGACCCGATTGACCCGGCCCGTGTAATTTTCTTAATATAGCTATGAGTAACTTATTCGCTCGTTGCGTATAAAATTTTATAAGCATCGTTACCTCAGTAGTAAACGTTGCCAGATCGTATGGAGCATAGCCTTTAGGAATGCGATTCCCAGAGAGTAAATTCAGAACATTAAGAGAGCTTTTTCCGCTGCGGAAACCGGTATATTTTAGGGAAGAAATAGAGTCACTACCATTGTCGATAGTTTCCATTACGACCATGGGCTCGAGTTCGCCATGTCAGCGATATGAGTTTCGCCATGTCAGCGATATGAGTAATAAAGTCCATTGAGAGTGATGACAGCGCGTTTTCTGTATTTGCACAATCGGAAGGCGCGCTATAGATTTTATTTGCTACTGACTGTGGTTTTGAAGGCAAGCGAGTATTTATTTCACGGCTGGTCAGATAATTTGAACTCCGATCGAACACCAGCGAATGACACGAGATCAGGTCGGAATGCTGATTGAGTCGCTGTAAATGACATCGGTTGTTTAGAGGTGGAATACTATGAAGTTTGCTGTTCGCAAGGATCTGTTGACGGAGGCGCTTAATGGTTCGTGATCTCGTGAAGTATTCGCGCATTCTTGAATTGGTGGGCGATACACTTAAAGTGTATGTTCCGGTTGAACAGAGCGAAGAGACCACGATTCGCTTTGGTGACATCGCATTAATCGAAGGTGATGAAGGTGCCAGCTCGCTTGCGCAGGTTATCAATATCGATCGCGAAGAGGTAACGCTTCAAGTCTATTCAGGCACCAAGGGAATTTCGACTTCAGCGACAGCGACATTCCTTGGCCACCCAATGAAAGTGCCCTATTCAGAAAACATCCTTGGCCGTATTTTCGATGGTGCGGGCGAATCTATAGATGGCGGACCTGACTTATCAACTGAGCCGCGTTATGACATCGGCGGGCCGTCGGTGAATCCAGCCGAACGAGCCGTTCCCAAAAAAATGATCCGCACTGATGTGCCGATGATTGACATATTTAATACCTTGGTTGAAAGCCAGAAAATCCCGATCTTCTCGGTGTCGGGGGAGCCGTTTAATCCGTTCCTTGCTCGCATAGGCATTCAGGCGGATGCAGATATTGTTGTGTTTGGGGGTCTTGGATTGATTTTCGACGATTACTACACCTTCCGCCAATCGTTTGAAGATGCAGGTGTGTTCTCTCGCACGGTCATGTTCGTCAACCAGGCATCGGACCCACTGGTTGAACGCCTGTTGGTCCCTGATATGGCACTTGCAGTGGCTGAAAAATTTGCTGTGGAAGAAGGCAAACGCGTACTCGTTCTGCTTACCGATATGACTGCTTATGCTGATGCAATGAAAGAGGTTGGGATTAGTCAAGAGCGCGTGCCATCTAATCGAGGTTACATGGGAGATCTATATTCTCAACTCGCGCGACGCTATGAAAAAGCCTGCGATTATGCCAAGGGCGGTTCGGTCACAATATTAGCGGTGACTACCATGCCAGGTGACGATCTGACCCACCCGGTCCCGGACAATACCGGCTATATCACTGAAGGGCAGTTCTACTTGCATAACGGTGTGATAGATCCGTTTGGCAGCCTGTCCCGACTTAAACAGAATGTTATCGGTAAGGTGACACGCGAAGATCACAGCCAGATAATGAATACCATGATCCGCTTCTATTCAGAGGCGCGTGATGCCACGCAAAAAAGGGCAATGGCTTTTGAGCTGTCAGACTACGATCATCAATTGCTCAAGTTTGGCGATCTGTTTCGAGACCGCTTCATGGATATCAACGTATCTCTGCCACTCGAGGATGCTCTGGATTTGGGTTGGGCGACACTTGCAGAGTGCTTCCAATCTGAGCAGTTGCTTATGAAAAGAGCGCTTCTTGACAAGTATTTTCCAAAGGATCGTGATGGCGAGATTGCAGCTCAATAAATCTTCCCTTGCGCGGGAAACAACGGTGCTCAAATCTTACGAGCGGTTCTTGCCGTCGCTGGACTTGAAGCGACAACAGCTTATGGCAGAACGCGCGAAGGCCACCGAAGAAGTTGGCATGCTTGAAGCGCAAGTCGCAGAGTTTGCCTCGAAAGTCGGCCGTGACTTGCCGATGCTTGGTAATGATGAAATCAATCTGGAAGGCTTGGTACGATTGACTGACTATCAGCTTGGATCAGAAAATATCGTAGGCACAATGCTACCGACGCTAGACAAGATCGAAGTTGAAGTGGCGAGCTATTCCACAATGGTGAAACCGCATTGGGTTGATGACGTAGCGCGCCTGTTGCACGACATGCTGACAGCGCGCTTGCAAGTGCAGGTTGCCAAACAGCGTGTTGCCTTGCTGAATAAAGCCGTAACCACGATTACCCAGCGTGTGAACTTGTTTGAAAAAGTGCTGATCCGCAACGCGCGCGCAAACATCAAAAAAATCCGTATCTATCTAAATGACGAAGAAATGGCTGCAGTGGTTCGGTCAAAAATATCCAAGCGAAAAAGGGCCGCTCAATGAGTATTGCTCATCTCAAGAAAATCACGTTGATCGGGAACCTCGATCAAAAAACCGAGACGCTAGCCTATCTACAGAACCTTGGCTGCCTGCATATTCTGTCGCTCGCTAGAAACGGACAGAAGCCTGAGGAAATGCCCAGCAGAGAGGCCGAAAATGCCTACAAGGCCTTGCGTTTTCTGGCGGAAGTGGCCGGTGAGCGTCGGCAGGTGAAACGCGACGACAGTTTTGATGTGCAAGGCTTCGTTAAAGAGGTGTTAACACTTAGGCAAACGCTGCGCGATGTTGGCGACCGACGCGACTTTCTTGAACATAGAAGTAACGCATTAAAGGTTTGGGGTGAATTGCTGTTCCCTGATGCTATGGAATTGGACGAGTACGCCTTTTGGTTTTATGAGGTGCCTGTAAATAATCGCGCTGTGATGGAGGACGTAGCGTTACCTTGGGAAATCGTCGCACAAGATCAACGAACCCTTTACATGGCGATTCTGTCGCAAGAGGAACCGCAGGATGATATTTTACCCGTCCCTCGTGTTCACGTGGGAAGCAAACCGCGTGGCCAATTGCTAGAGGAACTTGAAGACACCGAGATTGAACTTGAGGCATTGAAGGCAGAGCGAATTGCTCTGACCCGATATTTAGATTTGTTTCGCGCTCATATGTCCGAGGCAGAAACGCAGGCGGAACTACACTATGCATTGCAACAGACATTGGACGATGACGCGCTTTTTACGGTTCAAGGCTGGATTTCAACTGATGATCTAGGGCCCGTCCACGCATTTGCCGATGCACAGAGTTTGGCGTTGCTTGAAGAAGAACCTGCGTGGAACGAGACGCCACCGACATTACTCGAGCAGCCGGACACTGAAGCTGCAGGCGTTGACTTGGCTATGTTCTATCAAGTACCGAACTATCGAGGTTGGGATCCGACGATACTGCTCGTTGTATCTTTTTCGCTATTTTTTGCGATGATTGTTGCGGATGCAGGGTATGGACTGATTATATTGGCTGGCCTTTTACTTGGCTGGAAAAAACTCAGCGGCTCTGCAAAGCATATTGCATGGAGACGGCTTGGGCTGATCATATCGGTAGTGACAATCCTTTATGGCGTCATTGTTGGCAGTTATTTTGGCGTAGCACCATCTACTAACAGTTTACTGGCTAACTTCGCTGTTCTAAGCCTCAAAGACTTTGACACCATGATGCGGATTTCAATTTTGATTGGCGTTGTGCATATCGTGTTTGCCATAGGGATGAACGCATGGGTGAATAGGGCCCGTCGATCCTCAACTGCACAGCTAGGCTGGATTTGTATCATCGTGGGCGGGCTATTGCTCTGGCTTAGTGGCCAGAGCGGTCAGTTAGCGGTGCTTGGTATGGCATTGATTGTCGTCGGTCTGGGCAGCATTATTTTTTTCACCAGCGAGAGGCCCATTGAAAAACCCGCAGACTGGGCTTGGCGTGTGTTCGATGGTGTGAAGGCACTAAGCGGTTCAATGGGGGCCTTTGGCGATGTCCTTAGTTACATGCGCCTGTTCGCGCTGGGCCTTGCATCCGCGTCACTGGCGTTGACATTCAATGATCTAGCAGCTCAGGTGATGCAAAGCGTTCCGGGTCTGGGGTTGCTGCTTGCCGCATTGATTCTGCTGGTCGGACACGTTCTTAATTTTGGTCTTGCGCTGATGAGCGGCGTGGTTCACGGCTTGCGATTGAACTATATCGAGTTTTTTAAATGGGGTTTGCCCGAAGAAGGTATCGCCTTCCGACCGCTCACCCGAAAGGAGGTGCTGGAATGAATGAATTGGTTTTGGCTTTAGGATGGGTAGGTATTTTTTCTCCAATGGCGCTTGGCGCTGTAGCCAGTGCAATTGGATGCGCGATTGCCGGACAGGCAAGTATCGGAGCGATGACGGAAACTGACGGCGGCTATGGTAAGTTTGTCGGTATATCTGCGTTCCCTTCAACCTTTGTTATTTACGGCATCGTGATTATGTTTACATTGAACCGTGAGGTCACGCCTGAGAATTCGGGTGGCTTGTTTGGGGTAGGCCTGCTGGCGGGCATCGCGTTGCTCTATTGTGGTATCTGGCAAGGTCGTGCTTGTGCGGCAGCCATCAACGCCTCAAAGGAAAAACCCGAAATCTTTGGCCTCTCACTAGCACCTGCTGCAATCATCGAAGGTTTCGGGGTTTTTGCCTTTGTATTTGCTCTGGTTATTAGCGCGGGGATTTCGTGATGGCAGTGCCGGAAATGACATCGCGTGGCGTCGATACTCTCATTGCTAAACTACGTGATGACGGTGTCGCGGCCGGCCGGGCGGAAGCCGATCGTTTAATAGCTGAAGCGCAGGACAAGGCTGCCAAAATCATCAGAGCCGCGCAGGCTGAATCAGAAAAATATCTTACCGATGCGCGAAATGCATCCGATCGCTATCGCTCCGCAGGTGAGGAGGCACTCAGCATCGCAATGCGCGATGCCGTTCTCACCATGAAGGCTGGTCTAATGACTCAGTTTGAATCTGATGTTAAGCGCATGGTCTCTAAATCGCTGGCTGACCCGGAAATGATCAAGCAGATGATTCTTGAGTTAGTAGGAACGCTGCGAGATGCTACAGGCGCAGGCGGGGACACAGAAATTATCTTGCCAGCAGCAATCATTAGCGCAGAAGCTATTGCAGATAATCCTGAAGAGATCAAGTCTGGCAAGCTAACCAAATTCGTTTTAGGTTTGACGCAAGAGATGCTGGAAGAGGGCGTGACACTCCACGCCTCTGATGATTTCCAAGCCGGAATTCGAGCCCGCATTGCTGACAAAGAGGTGGAGCTGGACCTTTCGGACGAGGCCATCACATCGCTGTTGATGCAACATTTGCAGCCTAGGTTCCGCGCTGTGATGGAAGGTGTCATTAAATAGGCCATGTCCAACCCTGACGCCTATATTTCGCTAATCGCAAGCCTGCCGAGTTCGGAGCGATTGTTTGTTGCCAAGCAACCACCCTTATCGCGGCTGCGGCTAGAACGTCGCTTGTCGTCGCTGACACCCGAGGACCGCAAGACGCTCACCACTATAGATAATCTGATGAGTTGGCGTGCCTACACTATGGAGGATGATAATGCTGTGGGCATGCGTCGCGCCAAGATGGCATTGGAGGAGCTTAACAGTGAGACACTGCGCAACATCATTATGGATCGGCTAGATCTGCGCACGGTAGTCGCCGCACTGCGTATGCGACGCTTTGATGAAAATTCGCCTGATACGCCTTGGAGCACCAGCCGATTGACCCGTCATATTATGGCCAATTGGTCCGACCCTGTTTTCAAATTGGAAACTCGAATGCCATGGCTGCGTGAGGCCGCAACATTGATAGACAATCAGGACCCGCTTGGGCTTGAACGTCATATCCTACGTGTTACCTATGATCAACTCAAACGTCGTAGCGCAGGGCACTATTTCGACATAGAGGCCGTGGTAATTTACGTTCTCAAATGGAATATTTTTGATCGCTGGGCGCGCAGCGATGAACACACGGCGGCGAAGCGCTTTGAAACAATTGCACAAGAGGCGCTCGGTGAGTTTGCCGATTTGAATTTGGAAGGAGCTTTGTGATGATGACCGAGACAACAGACACAAGAATTGCCCGTATCGTGGCGGTGCAGGACGACTTAGTCCAAATCGAGGCGCAACCCGATACTAATGGAGTTGCTGGCACATTGGTCAAGAATGAAGTGATCTACATCTTGCCGACGCAATTAGGCGAAGGCGGACGTCAGGAGCGCCTAAAGGCTGAAATACTGCGCGTGCGAGGCAATACTGCCGACGCGCAGGTTTATGAAAGCACCCAAGGGGTCGCCGTTGGTGATCGTGTTGAACAGACAGGAGAACTTCTTTCGGTGGAATTGGGTCCTGGGCTTTTAGGGCAAGTTTACGATGGTCTTCAGGCCCCGCTTGCCAATGTCGCTGCGCAATATGGAATTTTTTTGCCCCGCGGTGCGCAAGTGGCAGCTCTTGATACCAATGCAAAGTGGAGTTTCACACCCATCGTTCAGCTAGGTGATGAAGTCCGTGCAGGTGATGTTATCGGAAGCGTTCCAGAGGGCCGCTTCGTGCATAAAATAATGGTACCGTTCGGTTGGGCCGGCTCCTACAAGGTAGCTTGGATTCAAAAAGGTGCTGCGAAAATACATGATGCGATAGCGCGGCTGGATGATGGTGTCGGAAACGAACGCACGGTGACCTTGTCACAAAAATGGCCGGTCCGGCGGGTGTTGCCTAGTGCATTGTTAAAAAAGGCCACGTCGCGCCGTCTGTTCCCAACAGAACCGGTACTCACGTCGCAACGCTTAATTGACACTTTCTTTCCCATTGCTCGCGGCGGGACGGCGTGTATCCCTGGTCCGTTCGGGGCCGGCAAAACCGTGTTGCAAAACCTGATCGCACGAAACGCGCAAGTGGATGTTGTTATTGTTGTTGCCTGCGGTGAACGCGCGGGCGAAGTGGTGGAAACGATCCACGAATTTCCTGAGATGACCGATCCTACATCTGGTGGCAGCCTTATGGATCGCACGATTATTATATGCAACACGTCCTCAATGCCAGTGGCTGCGCGAGAAGCCTCAATCTTCACAGGCATGACGCTTGGCGAGTACTACCGCCAGATGGGTCTTGATGTACTACTGATTGCAGACAGCACATCCCGTTGGGCGCAGGCCATGCGCGAAACCTCAGGTCGACTTGAAGAAATCCCCGGTGAAGAAGGCTTTCCAGCTTATTTGCAAAGCTCTATCAAGGGGCTTTATGAGCGGGCCGGTGTTATTAAATGCAATGACGACGATATTGGCAGCCTTACCATGATCGGTACCGTGTCTCCCGCCGGTGGCAATTTTGACGAACCTGTTACCCAATCCACCTTGTCGACAGTCAAATGCTTTCTCGGCCTGTCGTCGGAGCGTGCCTATAAACGCTTTTACCCAGCGGTTGATCCGCTGATGTCGTGGTCACGTTATTTACAGCAGATGACAAACTGGTATGAAGACAATATGGAACCGGGTTGGATTGATAAGGTTAAAGAGTTACAGGACCTTTTGGAAAAGGGCGAGCAGGTTGATCAAATGATGCAGGTTACTGGTGAAGAAGGCGTGACCATGGACGACTTCATTACGCATCAAAAATCGTTGTTTCTGGATATGGTTTATCTCCAGCAAGATGCGTTCGATAAAGTCGATGCGAGTGTGTCGATAGAGCGACAAGTCCTTACGTTTAAACGCGTCTATCAGATTGTCACGACCACGTTTGAGTTTGAAGACAAGACTACAGCGCGAACGTACTTCACAGAGTTGACTGGATTGTTTAAGAACTTCCATTACGCGGCTACCGATACACCAGACTACAACACGCTCCTGGACGAAATAGACAAAAAGAATGAGAGCCCGGTGCTCGCTGAAGCATCATAGACGATGTTGTTATGTTGAAAAATTAGTTTGTGTACGATGATTGGGCGGGATTAAAGAAAATCGGCCAACTATCAACTGTTTCTCGATTTGCTACCGAGGCAATTATTGGAGAGTAACCTGCATGACCACGCTGCGAGACGCAAAGGCTTTATCTGTGATATGGACGGTGTCATCTATTCCTGAAACAGTTTGCTGAAGGGAACTGCAGAGTTTGTAAACTGGTTGAAGGCAGAACAGAAGGAATTCTATTTCTCACTAATAGCAGCGAGCGCACGACACGCGAATTGCGCGAAAAATTGTTGCGACATTGGGATAGATATTGACGAGAAGCACTTCTATAGCAAGTGCGCTGGCGACAGCAGATTTTCTGGGCAAACAAAAACCCGGTGGCAGTGCCTACGTTATTGGCGAAGCCGGCATAACAAAGGCGTTGTATGACGCCGGTTTTTCGATGAACCATCTCTAGTGCTAGTGGGAGTCCCCCGGCTATGCCGGGGAGGCACACAACGTTTGACGCACATCTTTTTCAATCAGTTCAAGCTCAACACTCCAGTCCGCCCGCGGGAGTTATTGACTGAACGTGAACACTTGAAGTACAAGTAACCCTACGATCAATGCGCTCGGAATGAAGTGTTCACGTTCGGCCGGTCGGTATGGGTGTTCACGTTCACCGGAATACGCACGAATAACTGTCACGAGTGAGGTTTATTGATTTCATAGATGTTGCGCATAATAACTAAATATCATCTAAGTCTGCATTTATTTTTCGAATAAGATGTTGATCGCCGCGTTTTCTGTCGATCGCATGTCCACAGCCTATTTATGTACCACAGTTCTGTGAACGGAACAATGTAGGGTACGCCAGTTTTTGCCAATGGCGAATGCGACTAAGGGATGTTCCGACTACTAATTCAATTCAGCAATCGCCTGCCTTTCTGGCAGTCGAGCCACCCGACAATCAGCCGGATAAACCGCACTGGGTGGTAGAGCTTCAGCTCAGCACAGATATCGTGCTTCGCGTTGGAAAACTATAACACCATGTTCTTCCCTGAAGGCAACATCCGTATCTGGCTGTGTGCCACACCCACGGACATGCGTAAAAGCTATAACGGCCTCAGCGCGCTTGTGAAAAACCATCTCAATGACAATCCGCTTAATGGAAGCTTCTACGTTTTTATCAATCGAAAATGTAACCAGATGAAGATTCTCTTCTTTGATCGCAACGGTTACTCAATCTGGAGTAAGCGTCTTGAACAAGGCCAGTTTGTTGTTCGTCATCAAGATGGAAAGAAAATCACTTTGAGCTATGCACAACTTCAATGTCTGCTCGATGGTATCGAGTGGCGTGATGCACGACAATACAAACGTTTTTCACTGGCAGCTGAACAAAGTGTACGTTTATAATGGCTACCATGACAGCGTCCACTGACAACACAACCGGGAATGCGCCAAACGCGCTAACACGTCAAGTGTTAATACCGAGTTGGCGGTGCTTCATCAGCAAGTGGCAGAGCTAAAACATCAGCTTGCGTGGTACAAGAAGCAGTTGTTTGGCTTTAAGTCTGAGAAACGCGACCAGAAGAACATCCAGATCAAATGAGGTTGTTTGGCAACAAGCGGACTCCAGTCCCACAGGATCAGCCAAAACAAACAATCACCTATGAACGTGGCAAGTTCAAAAAGAACCGTGGTGACACTAACGTGTACATCTTTAGGACTGTAAAGCGTTTTGTGTAAACGCCCATGACAGTTATAGGTAAGCAGTTACTCGCTCACCCAATTCAATAGTAAACCGGTTCAGTGCAGGCTTCCAGTTTCTAATCGGCATGGTCCACTTTTTTGAAGCAGCGCTAATGGCAAGATAGACCACTTTCATAGCCGATTGATTGGTCGGAAACACCTTACGCTGCTTGGTAGCTTTTCGTATAACGCTGTTCAACGATTCAATCGCGTTGGTGGTATAGATCGCCTTACGAATATCTGGTGAATACTGAAACAGCGTGGCAACATTGTCCCAGTTATCCCGCCAAGATTTGACGATCTGTGGATACTGTTCGCCCCACTGTTGCTCGAACGCATCCAGCTCCTTCAGTGCCAGCTTTTCTGTGCTGGCGTCGTAGATTAGCTTAAGATCCGATGTGACGGCCTTGTAGTCCTTCCAAGGCACGAATCTTAAGCTGTTGCGTACCATATGCACGATGCACAGCTGAACCTGGGTTTGCGGGTACTCGCTGGCGATGGCTTCCGGGAAGCCCTTAAGCCCATCGACGCAGGCAATCAGAATATCCTGGATACCCCGGTTCCTAAGCTCGGTCAGTACGGTCAGCCAGAACTTAGCGCCTTCGGTGTCGGCTAACCATAGTCCAAGTAACTCCTTGTGACCATCCAGATTGACACCCAGCGCGACGTACATGGAGCGTTTGATGACACGCTTATTTTCACGTATTTTCAACACAATGCAGTCGAGATAAACGATTGGGTACATCGAGTCGAGCTCACGGTTCTGCCATTGTTCCACCTGCTCGAGCACACTGTCCGTCACGCGTGAAATTAACGATGGTGACACCTCAGCATCGTAGAGATTTTTAAAAGTAGCGACGATGTCTCGGGTACTCATGCCTCTGGCGTAAAGGGCGAGTATCTGATCGTCCATAGCAGTGAGCCGTGTTTGGCCCTTCTTGACGATTTGAGGCTCGAATGTACCTTCACGGTCGCGGGGGATATCAATCTTGACCTCCCCGTGATCGCCCTTGAGGGTCTTCCTGCTCTTGCCATTGCGGCTATTGCCCGTACCATGCCCTTCAGGAGCATGTTTCTCGTAGCCTATGTGCTCGGTCATCTCGCCACCGAGGGCTGCTTCAATCATAGCTTTGCGCAGGGTTTGAGTAAGCTTCGCCAGATCTTGTTCGGTCTTAACGCTGAACTGAACGTGTCTTCATGTACTAAAATGAGCTTCCATATTAGCTTGTGCTTCTTCTGTCTGATAAAGCCAGGGAATTTCCGTAACACCTCTCTTAACATTATCAATCCCCATGACCAATGTAGGTTTCTCAGTAACCTTATAAACACACCCATTGGTCACGTCAATTGATTCTATTGGTGCAATATTCCGAAATACATAATTTGACGCTGTAGTGTTCAAGATAAACACGCCGTCAAGATTAAGATGTTTAAGTCCTCGTAACTTGTTCAAATAGTATTTGGGTAAAGGGTCATAAATACTCGTGTGTGACAATGACAACTTCTCCAGTGCCGGTATATTTTCCAAAA
>CALDTK010000232.1 GCA_937924035.1 uncultured Saprospiraceae bacterium
GTAGTTGTAAGTGGATTCAGTGGCCTAGATGTAGTAGACGGTGAACTTGCTCTGTACAATACGAATTCGTTTGGAAGTGCTACAGCAATCGTCTCTTATCTAGAATGGGGATCGACCGGTCATGGAAGATCATCTGTAGCAATTTCTGCAGGACTTTGGACAGCAGATCGCTTCTTACCTGCTCCGACAGCAACGCAATCCCTGCAAAGAGCTCTTGAAGAAGTAAATGGAGAGAGTTTCTTTGCGCTTACCGAGCCTACGTTCTGTGCAGTAAATGCAGGCGTTTCATCTACGCAAAGTTTTGCAGAGCTTGAAGGTGTTTCAATTTTCCCTAATCCTACTTCCAATTTCTCAGTAGTGTCAATTGAGGGCAACGATAATCAAGATGTTGAGATCCGACTTTTCAATTCAACCGGGCAGCTCATTAGTGCTCGAAGTGAATTTGGAACAAACGTTTCCTCACAACTTGATTTAGCTACAATGCCAAGTGGCACCTACACGGTTCAAGTTATAAGTGGTAACGCCGCCACAACAAGACGTGTAGTCAAACGCTAATCAATTGTTTTCAAAACTCATCATTAGGTTTTGAATCGCGGCTCCTCCAAATGGGGGAGCCGTTTTTTATTCAGTAAATGTTTGTTGAAATGAAACTATATGAATAAATGGGCACTAGGTTAGTATTGGATGATATAGATAAATCAGTCCCTAAAAATAACTGATGTCTTACTCAACAACGTTCACAGTTAAAGCTAGGCAAGTGTTTTAGCGAAAGCGAATTACACTCGATCTTCAGTTATCAGAATGCAAGAACTTCTGTCATACATTGGATGCTCAATGCTTTAGCATCCACTCAACTGCCAAGCGATATCCTTCTAATCCTAGACCACTGATCGTCCCCACAGCTGCGGGCGCTATATAGGAGTTTTGGCGAAAGCTCTCCCTCGCATACACGTTTGAAATGTGAACATCGATCACAGGAGCGGTTATGGCCCGAATACAATCTCCGAGTGCGAGTGAGGTATGACCGAAGGCGCCCGCATTAAAGATGATTTTCACACTTTCGTCAAAACCTATACGTTGGATATAATCCAGAAGCTCTCCTTCACAATTATTCTGATACTGTTTTATCTCAACTTTTCCCTTGTACTCTTCGGTTAAAGAAGTAAGGTACTCGCTCAACGAAACGTGACCATAAATCTCAGGCTCACGCTTGCCCACAAGGTTGAGGTTAGGTCCGTTGATGATGTGAATGGTCATACAAGCATGCTTAAAATGAGAAAGCCTTTCTCACGTTTGAGTACGCAAGAAAGGCCTAAATTGTTAGATAAGTTGGTAGGTCGAAGCTTAGTTCGCGACGTCACTCAAGAACTTAATGCGATACATTCGTATTTCTTCGAGTGTAAAGTCATCCTCTTGTAGCACTCCAAAGGCTACTTCGGGATCGTCGGTTTCGGCCTCCATAAAGTACTCTTTGAGGTCTTCGAGCATGTATTCGTCCATTTCCTCGTTGAGGTAGTAGTCGATATTAACCTTGGTACCTGACACAACGATAGCCGAAAGTTCGTCGAGGAACTCATCCATGTTCATTTTCACCACTTCGGCGATCTCATCAAGACCCATCTTTTTATCGATGCCTTGGATGATCTGAACTTTTGAGCGACTCTTATTGGCAACCTGCTTGACGACAAAATCTGTTGGGCGGTCGATCTCATTGTCGTCGACATATTTCGATATCAGATCCATGAATGGCTGGCCATATCGCTTGGCCTTTCCAACGCTCACGCCCTGGATCTTAGCCATGTCTTCAACAGAGATCGGATACTGTGTTGCCATGTCATCCAAGCTTGGATCTTGGAAAATGACATAAGGCGGCAAATCCTTATCGTCAGCTACCTTTTTACGAAGCGTCTGTAGCATCGCACGCAGTTCAGTGTCTAGTGCTACTGCACGTGCCGGCTGAGGATCTGGATTCGCATTTGAGCTGTCGAACTCGTGGTTGAGCGCGATTGACAAGCTATGCGGGTTGTCTAGGAATTCCTGACCTTTTTCCGTGACGGATAGTCTTCCGTACGTTTCGATGTCTTTAAACACCAGATCACTCAGGATTGCCTGGCGGAAAACACTCATCCAGAAGTTGTCATCGTGCTCTTTGCCAACGCCATAAAGAGGACGTTTGTCAAAGCGATAATCCTTCATTTCTTTCGTCGCCTTTCCGATAACGAAATCGACGTAAGTCTTGATGGTGTAGTTCTCGTCTAACTCTTTGATCGCAGAAAGAGCCTGGTGCATTTCTGTCTGTACCTCCTTGCGAGGCTTAGGATTTACGCAGTTGTCGCAAAGATCACAGCTCTCCTTGCCATAGTCCTCACCAAAATAGTGGAGGAGGAAGCGGCGGCGACAGGCTGCTGTCTCAGAGTAAGCTGTTACTTCCTGAATGAGCTGACGTCCTAATTCCCGCTCTGCAACCGGCTTATCACGAAGGAATTTCTCAAGTCGGAGAATATCCTTGTAGTTGTAATAAGCGATACAGTCAGAATTGATACCATCACGACCGGCACGACCTGTTTCTTGATAGTAATTCTCGATTGACTTAGGAATGTCGTAATGAATCACGAAGCGCACATTCGGCTTGTCGATTCCCATACCGAAGGCGATCGTTGCAACGATAACATCGCTGTCGTCCTTGATGAACATGTCTTGCGTTCGGGAACGCGTCTTAGCGTCAAGACCTGCATGATAGGGCATTGCACGCACGCCATTCACAGCGAGTGCGCTTGCAATCTCTTCTGTACTCTTACGACTTTGAACGTAGATGATTCCACAAGCTCCTTTCGTACTGGTCACATACTGGATGATCGAGCGGAAAGTGTTCTCTTTGTTGCCTTTTGAACGTACTTCGTAATGAAGATTGGTCCGGTTGAAGCTAGTGATGTAAATCGCTTCGTCCCTCATGTTGAGGTTCTTCACAATGTCACTTTGAACTTTCGGTGTTGCTGTTGCGGTAAGCGCAACTACGGGGATCGTCGAATTGATATCGTCGAGCATGACGCGGATTCGACGGTACTCAGGACGGAAATCGTGTCCCCACTCTGAGATACAGTGTGCCTCATCGACGGCAACGAATGAGATGTTTGTGTTTTTGAAAAACTCAATGTTCTCCTCCTTCGTCAAGGTTTCCGGAGCTACATAAAGTAGCTTCGTTTTACCCGCACGGATATCTTCTCTCACAGTGCGCGTTTGCACCTTAGTGAGCGAAGAATTGAGGTAGTGTGCTACAGCATCGTCTTGTCCGAAACCACGAATGGCATCAACTTGATTTTTCATCAAAGCGATAAGTGGACTAATGACAATAGCTGTCCCTTCCATCATTAAAGCTGGAAGTTGATAGCACATGCTCTTGCCACCGCCAGTAGGCATGATGACAAATGTGTCTTGGCCTTTTAAGACCGATTTACAGATTTCCTCCTGTTTTTCTTTGAAGGAATCGAAGCCAAAGAAATCTTGTAGTGCTTCGTGAAGATTCGCGCTCGATGCGACCATACCGCTAGGGAGATGAAGAGTGTTCGAAATTTGGAATGAGGCCTGCAGTGAATGCTTTGAACAGTAAAATTTTTCCTACTGATTCGACAAAGCGTCATTATGACTCAAAGCCTGTTACTAAAGTAATGTTTATTTGCGGTTCGCCAACCATAAACTAGTGTTCCTTTCCACACTAGTAGCGAATTTACGCTAATAGGGTAGGCTTTATAACACTTGTATGTCAGACCAGAGCTTGATTTTAGACACCGCTAAGAGGACGCTTGCGATAGAGGTCGAAACCCTGCAGGCCTTGAATGAGTCCTTGGGGGCTGCATTCACAGAGGTTGTCAGGCTTGTCCATAACTGTGGGGGAAGGGTTGTGATTACAGGTGTTGGTAAGAGTGCGCTGGTTGCTCAGAAGATCGCCGCAACCTTAAACTCTACCGGAACTCCTGCACTTTTCATGCATGGTGCTGATGCGATTCATGGCGATTTGGGTATGGTACAGACCAATGACATAGTCATTGCGTTGTCGAAGAGCGGCGAGACCTCGGAAATGAGAGCTTTATTGCCTTTGATCCGTCGTCTGGGCAATACGATCATAGTTATGGTATCTAAGCCTGAGAGCTACTTAGCGTTGCAAGCCGACCATGTCCTGTTCACACCAGTACAAAAAGAGGCCGACCTGCACAATCTTGCTCCAACAGCAAGTGCAATTGCTCAAATGGCCATGGGCGATGCGCTTGCGACTGCACTAACGGCATTACGTGGCTTTAAGCCTGAGGATTTTGCTCAGTATCACCCAGGTGGATCTTTGGGTAAGCGCTTGTTTATGCGTTTGGGCGACCTAGGATGTAGAAACGCCTGTCCTGCGGTTCCTCCAGATGCAAATTTGGAGCAGGTGGTTGTTGAGATGACGACCAAGCGTCTCGGTGCAACAGCTGTAGTCGACGCGGACCAAAAGCTCATCGGTATCATCACAGATGGTGATTTACGTCGTGCTTTGGGTCGTGGGGTAGAGGTTGTTCGCCTTTCGGCAAAACAGTTAATGTCTCCTTCGCCTCGATCGTTAAGTGATACGGAGTTGGCCGTGAAAGGGCTAGAACTTCTCCAGAAACATAATATCTCCCAACTGCTGCTTGTCGATTCTGACAAGAAGTATTCAGGAATGGTACACATTCATGATTTTGTGCGGGAGGGGTTAGAGTAAAGGGGAGTCAGATGATTTTTTGAAGTTTCAATTCCGTTTCAATAAAATATCTGATTTGGTGCATTGGCATTACAATTCCAAGGTAATTTATTGGGATCATAACTAGGAGTAGAAAACCTGCTTGGACTGCTCGTGTGAAAGTATCGGATAAAATACCTTCATCAGTAATTATGAGTTCCGGGTAAACCAACAATAGGATAGGTATACTGATAGTACCAAGTGGGAATAATATAGAAGCAATTATAGAAGGTTTAATGACTATGTCTACAAAAGTGGTGTCTTTTGATTTATAGAATTTTCCATAGACTGTTGCTTTTGGGCCTTCGGTTTCATCATAGGTGTGTTTTTCCCGAACTGAAAAAGAGTTTCCGTCTTTCCTGATTTTAAAACGTCTAAAACGAAAGAGGCCTATTCTTTTCATTTCAAGACTTCTTAGCCATGAAGTGATTTCGCTAGGAGTAAACTCTGTAGAGTATTTGTCTTTATAGTTTATCAAAATATAAATTAACTCAGTGCAGAACTTTGTAGTAGTTATTTGCAATTTATCACCTTCCCCTCCAAATCAAAGCACTTCTCTGCGACCATTTGATCATCCCTAAACGTCTGCTCTTTCCAAAGACTTGAATTGGTGTTATCGTGGTAGATTTTCCAGATGCCTTCACGCTTACCATCCACGAAATTGGCATCGATACAAAAGCCATTTTCTTCAATGTCGCAGATCTTCCACGGGCCTTGACGCACGCCATCTACCATCTGGCCTTCACCTGCAAGGTGGCCACCTTCATGGAACCACTGCGTTAGGCCGTTGCCTTTTCCGTTTTTGTAAATCTCTTCAACGAGGAGAATACCGGTGTCGCTCCACTCTTTGTGAGTGCCTTCCTTTTTTCCAAGTACATAGGCGCCTTCTCTTTTGAGCTGTCCGTTCGGGTGGTAGGTGCGCCAAAGTCCAACTTTAAGTCCCTCAACAGTGTGGTTGAAGTCGTCAGTATGAAGGGAAGAGGATGGATCAACGGCTGTTGGTTTTTGTCGGCTACAACCTTCTGTGCAGACTAGGAGGATGAGCAAGAGCACTGTGATCGATAGGTATTTATTAAGGGGCATCTGGGTATGTTTTATCGGTCGACTGCACAACGGTGTGATTACATGGGTAGTCTCTATTTCACACATTTATACACCACAAACTTATCGTTCTGTCCCAGTATGTCAACCTTTGGGAATATGGTGGTTAAGTGAGTTTTGTAATTCAAATGATTATTAGCGACTACTTGTAGATTGCCTCCCGATTTTAAGCAACGATAGCATTCTTTAAAGAGATAAAGCGGCACTTTAATATTGATTTCATGTTCGAAATGAAACGGCGGATTGGTCGCTATCAAGTCGAATGTGTTGTCCTCAAAACTTGAAAGATCATTATCGTAATGATGATGGATATTCGGGCCACTTATATTCATTTTGGCAGACTCAACAGCGAGATAGGAGTCTTCTAGTAAGTGTATTTCTGCATCCGGGGCTTCCCGTTGAATTTCTTTAGCGATAATCCCATTTCCAGAAGCAAGATCAAGAATGGTTTTATCCTCTGGCTTCAGATCAAAGCAATCCAGGAAATACTCTGTAGCGTAGTCAATATGTTTTGCTGAAAAGACGCCCCAGTATTGCTGGTATTGATTGTTTCTATATTCAATGGTATCGATGATATCTTGCTTAGGGACTTGTTTTTTCCCAGACAGGGTGATGGTGCGTGCCTTCTTTTCGGCTCTGCTTTGTTGGACATTTTCAAAATATTGGCTCGAAATACTCAATAATTTGGGAGTGAAATGTCTTGTCATGAACGCAACTTCAACCGTGACCTTAGCAGTTGAGTTGTGTGCGATGTGTTCCAGAAATACTTGAAAGAGAGCCAAAGATTTAGGCGCCTTGACTATGGCATAGTCGAGCTTTTTCTTTAACGAAGAGAGCGGGTTAGAAAATCTTCTTATTTCTAAGTTGTTGGAAAGGCCATTTTTCAGGATCGCTTTCTCTTGGCTTTTCTCGGTGAGTACGGCAACGGGAGACATCTTTTGGAGGTGACACGTCAGATATCCAAACCTATCATGGTAAATAGCAAGACTCTTGGGCTTGGTATCCAAAGCTGCAACGCGTTTTAGAAGCAGTTCATCAGCTGCACTATGTGGCCGCAGCGTTTTGTCTGTCGAGAGATCGTGTCTACTGATTTTTAGGTTGGTCATGGAGAGGTGCGTTGCCGGGCTGGTGCAAGGTAGCTCCGTGGCTTGTCTTGCTTTTTTATTTCTCGCAAAGCAACCTTCGGTTTACGCAGAGGAGCAAAGTCCGCTAGGTCGAGACGTACAGATTATACGCGGCGGCCTTTATAGCGCTGCAATCCCGTAGCACAGCTTCGTGGATCAACTTGATCCTCAGGAGACTCCGTTGCTTTAGCCAAGTAGTGCGTCCCTACTAGCATCCTAAATCCCAGATCTCAAATCCCAAATCCCTCTCTACTTTGCAGCCATGATTTTCCCTTACGGAGACACCAATGTGCCAAACGGCAAATTCCCAATCGTCAATTATGTGCTGATCGCTATCAATGTAGCTGTCTTCATTTTTCAATACTCCTTGCCTCAGCCTGAGCTTGAAGCATTCGTGTATGGTAATGGATTCGTTCCCGCTGATGGTTTTGGCCTTACTGTCTTGACGAGCATTTTCATGCATGGAGGCCTTATGCACCTGCTTGGGAACATGGTTTTCCTCTGGCTGTTTGGTGACAATATTGAGCAGACAATCGGCAGTATGAAGTACTTGCTTTTCTACTTGCTCGGCGGCATTGTGGCAACCATAGCTCATTTTCTCGCGGGACCTGAATCTGTCATCCCAGCGATTGGTGCATCAGGTGCTATTGCTGCAGTTATGGGCGCGTACTTAGTGTGCTTCCCTCACTCGCAAATCAAAATGCTGTGGCTGTTTTTTCCATTTAAAATCAGTGCATTTCTCTTTCTCGGATTTTGGATTGTTCAGCAACTTTTCAGTGGTACGGCAAGTCTCGGTGTTGCTACCCAAGATACAGCTGGAGTCGCATGGTGGGCGCACATTGGAGGCTTTGTTTTCGGGGTGCTCGCTGGGTTTTACTTTAAAAAGTTCAAACAACCCGATCCTCCACTAATTGTCGAGAATCCATGGATGCCTCGCCCAGTAAGCAAAATGCCTACAAAGTTTAGGTGATGGCTAATTGTCCTGTTTTGGCGTAAGCAGACCTTCTCCAAGCTTAGGAAGATAGAGTGCTAGCAGACAGATTCCGATTCCTATGTCGGACTCTAGTGGCGCGGAGATCATGAACGTTGCAGTAACCATAAGCCAGCCTTCTGCAAGGAGCGGCTTTCGCCAAAACTTCTGGTCTAGTAGCGGCCCAATGAGCACCGCACACACGCCGAGCAAGCCTAGAATACCGGCTGAGGCCCAGCTATAGATAAACTGGTTGTGCGGTGGGTGTACCATGGTTGAGTTTCCTGTTTTGGCGTAAGCTGAACGCATGGCGTCTGCTAAATTTCCATTGGGAACACCAGTAATTGGGTTCTCTTTGATTACCTCAATTCCTGCATGGATACTTGCAAATCGACCTGCATCTGAATATAGCCTGCCACCATTTCTACTCATCTGTTCAAGATCGAAGCTCACGTAGGCTAGTTTTTGCGTAAGCGTAGGAATTTGAGTTACCACAAGCCCAACTACCAGTCCACAAGCGATCAAGGACACGAATACTCCTTTTTTTCCAAGTCGTGGTAGCAAGGTTCTGGTGAGTAAAACCACGAATCCTAAATAGAACATGACGAGTCCCGTTCGGATAGCTACTAAGTGAAGGACCGTAGTGATGATGAGTGCGAAAGCAAATGCGAAAAGTCTTAGCCAGGTTCGTGGCAAGCCCAGCCAATCAGGCGGAAAACTGTTCTTAATCTTTGTACTGAAACCGACGAAAACATACCACCACATGGCGATGGCCGAAATAGCCAGCGTCATGGCAAAACGTACATGTCCGTTCGGAGTAGGAACGACCCTGCCTTGACCGAGCGCTACGTAAATGGCTTCACTGTTTCCATTTAGATAGATCCCTACTCCTAGCGCAGATGCAGCGGCAAAGAGTCCCAGCGCCAAGTATAAGTGGTCTCGATAGCGAATATAAACAGCGCTTAAAATGAAGAAGGAACCAGGAATCCCGATTGCTTGAATGCTGTGTCGTAGCCTCCCTCCCCAGAATCCGCTAAAGTCACTTGTAATTGCCGACAAGAGGTAGCCAATGAAGAATAACGACGGCAGACTGTACGCGGGATTTTTTATGAATGTTAAGACCGCCTCAGGGGCTCTCTTCCAAAGTCGTATCTTAAACGGATCCCAGTCTAGGCGTATCAAGCAAAAAAGACCCATCCCGATCACTGCAACGCTAAGTGGTGTTCGAGCTTTGATGCTTAAGGTCCACAACCAAAGCAGTGTGGCGAGTACGACCATGAACACATGAAGTCTAGGCGGCCAGCCATTGGGTACTTGGTTCTGACAAAGCTCCGATGATTGATCGTTCAAATTCGGATGACCGTTATCTCCCTCTAGGAGCAGGTTCGATGGGGGTAGCTTTTTAGACTTCTTTTCGATTATGTGAAGTTCTTAAGAGAGGTTTAGGGTAAGGGCTGCGAATCTACACTTTGCTAGTCCCCAAACGTTTGAAGGGTGCTTTTCGTGGCCCAAGAATTAGCGTAAAATTTGATTTAATGCGACGAACTTAAAAGACTAGAATTCAAAATTCTAACCGCTTACCTTCGTCGCTCGTAAACAGCAGCCTGCGCACATGTCCGATCAACAAGATGTATTTGCCGTAGCCCGAGCATTGGGTGAAAAAATTAAGTCAGCCACGATAACTGATGCCGATAGTGCCGAGCGGTTCCGGATAGAGTTTTTGGGCTCGAAGGGATCTGTGAAAGCTTTGATGGGTGCCATGAAGGAAATTCCAGGTGATCAACGGCGAGACTACGGCCAGCTCGTAAACAGCGTAAAGCAAAGTGCTGAGGCTCGTTTAGAAGAGGCGAAAGCAGGTTTTGCGAAAGCGAAAACAGCAGCAAGCCTTGAAGGACTTGACCTTACTCGTCCTGGCGAACCGATTCAGCCTGGGGGTCGACACCCTGTCAACCTGGTCTTGGATCGCATCATTGATATTTTTGAGCGGCTGGGCTTTGCTGTCCAAGAAGATCGAGAAATCGAAGA
>CALDTK010000233.1 GCA_937924035.1 uncultured Saprospiraceae bacterium
TCCGTAAGCGAGATAGCTAAGGAAAACAGTGAAGCTAAGTACATAGGGCCACTTGTATTTCGTCAAAGGCGCAAGCGCTGCCAAGTAGATCGCATACCAAGGGTGCACAGTGGTTGCGCACAAGATGTAGACACCAAACGAAAAGAGCAATGTGGTAGCTAAATCCATCTTTCGCCACCCTCTGACCAAAGCGAGCGTCACAATTGAAAGCATAGAAAGTATGCTTAACGAAGGCCCAATAACAGCAATCCAATTCCAACCTTTATACCATTCACCTATCGCGCTTGCGAGCACGTAGAGGCTCCCGTTAAATTCAAATTTCTGAAAATATAAATTTAGGCTTTCACCAAAACCTGAGAGGTCGGCTGTTATAAAGAATGGAACAAAAAATATAGCCGAAAAGAAGAGCGTTGAACTTAAAAATAAAATGGAGGATTTATAATTTAGCTCTCCCTTTAGGCGGTTGTTTTGAGCCGAAGATTTTCTTAGCCAAGCGACAAAGAGTGCTGGGCCTACTAGCGCAGGCACGAGTTTGACACCAATACCAAAGGCTAGCCCGAAGCCACTCAGCCACGGTTTGTTTTGGCGGAAGCCGAGAATAGAAATCAAAACGCCAAGAACAGCTAGTCCTTCAAAATGCACATTCCCAGCAAGTTCGATAATTGCTAGCGGTAGCATTGCGTAGGCAACAAAGCCCGCTTTTTGCTCGTGTTTGTCAAGATCATAGAGCAGCGATAAGACGATGAGTTCGCCAAAAATAATAACGGCTTTAATCCATCTGACGCCTTCTTCGATACTGTCGCCCATCCATGCAGCAAAAGCAAACACTAGCTGAGAGAGGGGAGGGTATACGGTGAAGTATCCCGCACTGTTCATGTTTGCAAGGAGCTCTTTGTTTGGATTGCCAAAGCGCATCTGGCCATCTGCATAAAAAGAAGGTGGAGCATCCTTCGGCACGAAATCTAAAGGGTGGTATCCAGCTAGCCAAAGTTCACCATCCCAGAGAAATCTAAAATAATCATCACTCAATAACGGAAGAGGGATGATATTAATTAGCCTCGCTCCAACGGCCATGATGACAATGACCGTAATGCTATGGTTGCCTCTTACTGTGGCCCAGTAAGCAAAGCCAAGTAGCACAGTGAGCGAAAGGATAACGGTATCGTTTGTCCTAGAGAAGCTGAATGCTGCAAAGAGCAGTACTCCAAAGAGAAGAGCAGCCGCTTCTGAGCTCCAATACTTCTTGTCGGTGACTTCTGGTTCGAAGTCAATAAATTTTCCTGAGCTCACGCAGCTTCTGCTTTGACCAACTCTTTGCGAGGCATCATCAACATGTTACTGCCATCCTCATCATCTCCTTTCGCAAATGCTTCCGGACCTGCAAATGTGTGCCTCATGGTGATCACGAAGATACTTAGGTATCCAATCGCGAGCATGGCGTGAAAGAGGGCGAAAAAAGTGTTGTTCGTTAAGAATCCCCAGATAACAGCAGCAAGAAATGTAAGTCCCAAAAGACCTTCACCGATGGTGGTCCATTTGATTTTTTTACTGCGGTAGGTATTACTTGTCACCTTATTACCGTCGCCAACTGCAAATTTTGGCGTACGCACAAATGGCGATTTTTTGCCTCTAAAGCCTTGCAAGACTGCAACCGTGTTGTGAAGGCTCAGTCCCATACTTAAACATAAGAAGAGTGGGAAGAGTAAAACGAATCGCAAGAAGGCCTTCCATTGAGAAAGTGATTTCCAACTTGAACGGACGTTGGCAACGTAATACA
Source organism: uncultured Saprospiraceae bacterium (assembly GCA_937924035.1). GTDB lineage: Bacteria > Bacteroidota > Bacteroidia > Chitinophagales > Saprospiraceae > CALDTK01. Next base: position 1,778 of record CALDTK010000233.1, read on the forward strand.
CAGATCCGACTGCTAACGATGCAACCAGAAAGCCAGTGAAAACCCAACCAGGCAGTGCGAAATGTGATACGGCCACTGCTGTAGGTATGCTCAACACTCCGATTAAAAACACAAACAAAAAGATCGAACTGGCGAGCAAATGCGTTGTCATGTGAACCTTCTTGTTGAAGCTAAGCGATTTGTTGCGCCAGAGACTCGGGAGGAGTTTTCGAGCATTTTCGGCCCCACCTTTCATCCAACGATGCTGTTGAGATTTGAAGGCATTCATTTCTACTGGAAGTTCTGCAGGAGCAAGATTTTCTTCCAGGTATCTTATGGTCCAGCCTTTGAGTTGGGCGCGTATGCTCAAGTCAAGGTCTTCTGTGAGGGTATCTGCTTTCCAACCTCCCGCATCTTTAATGCATGCCTTGCGCCAAATTCCTGCTGTTCCATTAAACTGAGCGAAAAGGTCGGCTGCTCTACGGCCAGCTTGCTCCACAGTAAAGTGAACATTAAGTTGAAGGGCTTGGAGTCGGGTTATGAGCGAATAATCTTCATTGAGGTGTGCCCAGCGACTTTGCACAACGCCTGTTTTAGCGTCAGCGAAAAAAGGAACACTCGTTTTAAGAAAGTCAGGACTAGGTAAGAAGTCCGCATCAAAAATCGCTATGAATTCGCCTTTCACATCAGGCATAGCATCTGCGAGCGCACCAGCTTTAAAGCCATGCCGTTTCGTACGGCGAACATGGTCAATGTCAAAACCTTTTTCCTTCCAGTCCTTGATACGTGCTCCGGCAATGGCAACAGTATCATCGTTAGAGTCATCGATGACCTGAATCTGTAGACGATCTTTAGGATAGTCAAAAGCGCAAACGGTGTCAATGATTCGCTCGGCTACATATAATTCGTTGTAAAAAGGAAGTTGTACGGTGACCATAGGCCACTCACGGACAGGAGTCGGTGCAGGAGTCTTTTCCTTGCCTAAATACGCGCGCAACAAGTGTAGCTGCATGAGGCAGTAGACCGTGACGTAAACTAACGCCACCACATAAGCGATCAATGCCGCACCGAGTAATATGTCGATTGCTCCCATGTTAGATGTTGGCGAAGATGGTGTAAAGAATTTTCTGCCCAGCGAGGTAGCTGTTTTTTAGGCTACCTGACACCTTCGATTTTCCATGTGCACGATTGCGGTAGTCAACAGGTACTTCAACACTGCGCATTTTGTGCTTCGCAGCTTTTACTTGCATTTCAACCGTCCAGCCAAAATCAGGATCTTTCATATCGATCTTCATGAGTGCTGGATAAGTAACCGCTCGAAACGGGCCTAAATCAGTGAATTTCACTCTCCAGATAAGGCGGATGAGCGTTGTAGCTAACCAGTTTCCGAACATTTGATGCGGTAGCATCGCACCGTCTTGACGCTTCCCGAGCGCGCGACTACCGATCACTAAATCTGCTTCTCCATTAATCAGTGGCGCGATGACTTGTCCAAGCTGTCCTGGGTAGTCGCTTAAATCACCATCTATGTAGGCAACAATATCAGGTAGCTCTTCAGCCGGTCTTGCAGCGATGTAAGCGTGTCCTGCTAAACACGCTGAGCCGTAGCCCTTTTTAGGGGCAGGGACAATGATTGCTCCGGCGGCCTTGGCGACTGCAGCCGTTGTATCTGTTGAGTTGTTGTCGCAGACAAGGATATCTCTCACCAATCCTTTAGGAATCTCATCGACGACTTTGCCGATAGACCCCTCTTCGTTGAAGGCAGGAATGATGATGTCTACAACCACTGATTAGGACTTAAAAACGAGAACGAAGTTACCCGTTTGGTAAAATGAAACTGTCAGGTTTTGGCGAAAGCTCATACAGTTTTAAATAACATTCAATACATATGTATCAGACTAGCCGGAAACATCGTTCCTTTGTGACGCACATGACGAGAATATTAACAGTACTACTTGCAATAGGGGTTTTGGTTGCCTCGCTTCCTTCTTGCACGTTGGAGGAAGATTTTTTCACAGATGCCAACGCGGAGGTTGTCCTAGGGCTAGATACTTTGCGTTTTGATACTGTTTTTACCGAGGTAGGTTCAGCAACAAAGTCATTTAAGGTCTTTAATCCTTATAGCCAGCCACTCAACCTGAAAAAGGTGAGCGTCGAAAACAATGCTGGCGGGCGTTTTCGAATAAATGTCGACGGCCGTTCGGGCGATGAAATTAATGAGGTGTTCATTGCTCCCAATGACAGCATTTTCGTTTTTGTCGAGGTTACTGTTGATCCAGATGATGATGTTACGGTAAGCCCGTTTGTCTTTGAAGGAAGGGTGGTTGTCGAGGCCACCGAGCAGCGACAAGTCGTTGTGCTAGAGGCTTTTGGACAGAATGCAAATTATCTTCCTAGAAACAGAGGGAGGGCGAATTTCAGCTTTCTAACGTGTGATTTAGGTGAGGTGATTTTTGATGATCCCAAGCCATACGTATTGTATGGGTCGCTAGTGGTTGATTCCTGCACACTCACCTTGCCGCCGGGCACCGAGCTCTATGTGCATGGTGGCTTGGTCAATAACCCAGATTTCGGTGTATTCAATGATGGACTCATCATCATACAGGGAATTGGCCGACTCAATGTTTTGGGGACATTAGAAGATCCTGTGTTGATTGCTACTGATCGATTAGAAGAAGAATTCCTCGATGTGGGAGGTCAGTATTCGGGAATTAGATTGGGTGCACGAACAGGTCCTCACAAGATTTCTCATGCACGCATCCGAAACGGAATTGTAGGTGTCTTTGTTGATTCGCTGGCGACACTCAACATCGATCATACTGAGATTGCCTACACTTCGAGCGCAGGAATTGTCGGGTATGCCGCCAATGTGAACGCGAACAACATTGCGGTGCATTCCAATGGAGGAGGTGCCTTGCAGGCTATTTTGGGTGGGCGCTATCGCCTTGATTATTCAACCTTGGTCAATTATGGCTCTCGCAACCCTTCTGTGATTTTAACCAATGGATTTCAGGTTAACAACCAGATTTTTTATGTGAACCAGATGGACGCCGTGATTCGAAATTCAATCATTTTCGGTAGCCTAAATGATGAGTTAGCGATCGGTGATTTTGATGAGCCGATCTTGCTTGATTATCAGTTGTCGAACTGTATTCTGAAGAGTACCGATGTTCCTGTTGATCGTCCAGAATTCGATGGCCGTTGCGCTTCCTGCTTTTTTCCGCCGCGCGATTCTGCGTTGTTTGTGAACACGGCAGTAGATTCTTTCCAGCTTGATACGCTCAGTGTTGCAGAGGGAAGAGCGATTCCTCTCATTGGGATCAGCGATGATTTGATCGGGGCTGAGCGCGATGCAAGTACGCCTGATATTGGTGCCTATGAGTACCAGTACTAGTCCGGACTTTACGTTTAATGGTTAATGATTGGCTTTTCGCTTTCGCCCCAGCACAAGTGGATGATTGCCTGCTATGCAAGGGAACAAAACAATGGGTCTAACTGCTACAATTCAAAGCCAGGCATCATCAGTCCAACGACCTCTAGGTGTTTGTCGACACTTATAAATTGTACCACTCCGTCGCCGTCATATAGTGTGACTTTTCCTTTAGATGTAGCTGTTTCGCTACTTGAAACTGGAGTTGCTTTATAAGAGCATTCAAATCTAAAATAGGTTGCACCATCAGGTCCGCGCATCGGACCTCCTGGATTAAATCCACCAGGTTCTACGCTCGTCCATTTTTTACGCCACGCATTGATTTTGCTCACTGCCGAATCTCTAGATTGTAGTTCCTGTCCGTTGCGCACCTCGTCTGCAAAGACGTGTGTCGACGCGAATCCTTCTTCTACATTTAAGATATCCAGCAATAGGTTGCTCGTCATGAGTAGCATGGTCTCGGGACTGTCCTGTCGAACTTGATCGTAAAATGCACCGACCATATGGCGTTGTGTCGCTCCGTCTTCAAGTGGTGGTGGCGGAGGAACCGTGTGTTCTAAAAAATCAGTGCTGAGAAAGGTGTACCAGCCTCGCGGAGATATCCAGTTGGGTTTTTCGGTCATAACTCCTCCGGCAAGACAAGCCTCCAAAAGGTGGTCGCTTGCCTCATCCCATTGCTCTTGTTTGGCTTTTGCTGCGGCAGTTTCAATCGCTTCGTTTTCGACTAAAGATCGGATAGGCACATAAGAGTCTTTTCCTGCGTCTTCTATTCGTGCGATGTTCTTCAAAAATTGCTGTTCCATTTCAGGAGTGAAGTCTTCTGAATTTCCTGGGACGAATTCAAACGCTGCTCCGTGCTTGTCCGTCAAGTCACTTTTGGTGAGTTCGTTTTGAATGCGTATGCGTTCTTCGGGGGAGAGCTGATCTGCAGGATTGGACATGGATGAAAGGTAAGGCCTCTAGCATGATTTTTAATTTTGAGTCGAGGAATTTCGAATGTCACGACATTCCTGCAAGCTGCTGTTAAATCGTAAAACGAACTAAAGGCTCGCCGGCGTGAACTCTAGTCACGTACTGATCTAACAGTGAAAAGGTCTAGCTTCTAAAGTACTTTTTACCGGATATTACCGGCACGAGTAAAAGCATGCGAAAGGGAAGTGTTGCTATCATTGGCTGTGGGGGGATAGCTTTTCAGCCTCGTGCTAGCACGAGGGCCTTCATGCTA
>CALDTK010000234.1 GCA_937924035.1 uncultured Saprospiraceae bacterium
ATGCCCAAGCAAACCCTGACACGTAATCCAATCGCGAGTGTTGACTGGGTTTTGCTTTCGATGCTGATCGCATTGATGTCTATAGGTTGGGTGATGATTTATGCCGCGGGCTACGGTCAGGGGTATCCTGATAGTTTGAGTGAATGGCTACTAAGAACTCCCGTAGGGAAGCAGTCGTTGTTCATTGTCATTTCCCTTGGATTACTGCTTTGTACACTTGTGATCGACCACCGTTTTTGGCGAAATGGTGCTTTCATCATCTACGGGCTTACGCTCCTGCTCCTGCTTGGTGTATTGATCTTCGGGAAAGAGGTTAAAGGGGCAAAGTCATGGTATGGCCTCTTTGGGTTCAGCCTTCAGCCCAGTGAATTTGCGAAGTTCGGAGCAACCCTCGCTGTTGCGAGTTTTCTCGCAGGGTACAGGGGGCAAGTGCGCAATATTCAGACCTGGGCAATCGCCATTGGTTTTTTTGTAGTTCCAGCAGCGTTGATTTTACTTCAACCAGATGCGGGTTCAGCTTTAGTATTCTCGGGTCTATTGTTGATTCTCTATCGAGCTGGTTTAAATGCTAGCCTTTTCGTATTGGCTTTTGGAGCTGCAGCTTTACTCATTTTAGGTTTTGTCTTCCCGCCTTCAAGAATTGGACTCATACTTTTAGGATTAGCGTTGCTGGTTCTTGCCTTTCAATTTGAGAAAACGAGGTGGTACTTCATGCTTGGCATTTTGGGGCTTGCTGTTGCTGTTCACTTTTACTTGCAAGAGGGGAGTATGTGGTATTTGCCGCTTGCCTTGGCCATAACCGCGTTCATAGGCTTGGGGGCATATTGGTACACAAATAGAAAAGCAAATCTTGTAGGTGGGCTCACTGCTTTTGTTTTTGGTGGCACTGCACTTGCTGCGGTTGCCAATTTCCTTTTTAATTCGCTCGCACCTCACCAGCAAGATCGCATCAACGTCTGGTTACAACCTTCTAAATGTGATCCGCGAGGTTCGCTTTATAATGTACTCCAATCTAAAATGGCCATTGGATCTGGTGGCTGGCAAGGGAAGGGCTTTTTGGATGGTACCCTCACCAAGCTTCAATATGTACCCGAACAGACGACAGATTTTATTTTCTGCACGGTAGGGGAGGAGCATGGATTTGTAGGAGCATTCCTAGTGATAGGATTGTTTGTCGCTTTGCTCCTTCGTTTGGTAGGATTGGCTGAACGTCAGCGATCATTATTTGCCCAATACTACATGTATGGCGTTGCAGGTATTCTCTTTATTCACTTCCTGACCAACATTGGAATGACGATGGGCTTAATGCCGATCATTGGAATTCCGCTTCCATTCATTTCATATGGAGGGTCTAGTTTGATCGCTTTCACCTTGATTATGGGTGTAGCATTAAGGCTAGATGCTACGCGAGCGGAGCGAGAATAGATTCCTCGCAGTTCGCCACCTTTGCGGCTTATCACAATTAACTCTTTTTGATGGCTGATACAACCGTGCCTGGAACGTTCGAATTGCACACCACTGATGGCAAGGCACGCGCAGGAACCCTGCATACCGCGCATGGGCCTGTGCAAACGCCGATATTTATGCCCGTTGGGACTGTGGGTTCGGTGAAAGGTTTGCATCCGCATGAGTTGCGGGATGAAGTGAACGCGCAGATCATCCTAGCAAATACGTATCACTTGTATTTGCGTCCTGGTGTTGATGTGGTTGAGGCGGCTGGTGGCATCCAAGAGTTTGGCAAATGGCGAGGCCCGATGCTCACAGATTCAGGCGGCTATCAGGTGTATAGCCTTGCACAAAATCGAAAGCTAACTGAAGAGGGAGCCACGTTTAGTAGTCATATCGATGGTTCGAAGCACTTGTTTACGCCTGAAAGCGTAATGAATCTTCAACGCAGCATAGGCGCAGATATCATCATGGCTTTTGACGAGTGTCCTCCTTATCCAAGTACGTATGCTTACGCCAAAACCAGTATGGGACTCACTCATCGCTGGCTTGATCGTTGCGTCGAGAGTTTCAGCGAAAGCGAATGTCCTCATGGCTACGAGCAAATGCTTTTTCCAATCCTTCAGGGAAGTACGTTCCCAGATTTGAGAAAGCAAAGTGCCGAGTATGTAGCGAGCAAGGATCTGATGGGTAATGCAATCGGTGGCTTGAGTGTTGGGGAGCCAGCGCACGAAATGTATCCAGTCGTAGATCAGGTTTGTGAGATTTTACCCAAGTCAAAGCCTCGATACCTCATGGGGGTGGGGACACCGGCCAACCTTATAGAATGTATAGGGAGAGGAATCGACATGTTTGACTGTGTATTGCCTAGTCGAAATGGTAGACACGGATTGATCTATACCCGCGAAGGCAGCATCAGTATAAAGAGTGCAAAGTGGGCAAATGATCACAGCCCAATCGATGATGGCGGACCTTGTACCACAAGTCAATTGCATTCAAAAGCATATCTGAGGCACCTTTTTCAAGCGAAAGAAGCTTTAGGTGGACAGCTTGCAACGATTCATAACCTGAGCTTTTTCTTGTGGCTGGTCGGAGAGGCGCGCCAACACATCTTAGCGGGTACATTCACATCTTGGAGCAAGCAAATATTACCCAAGCTCGATAGACGTTTGTAAATCTGAGACGTTATGTCTAGTGTATCTTCTCAACTGCAGGTGTGGTGTGAACTAAACTTGCAGAAGTGCGAAGCATGATACAAGTTTGCTGAACCTTGAACCAAGACTGATGAAGTGCGAAGCACGAATCACGTTTGCTGAATTTTGAACCTACCTCCCCTTGCTAAAGCGCATAGACAAGTACATTATCGGTAATTACCTGAAGACCTTTGCCTTCACGGTACTGATTTTTACGTTGGTTGCAACGATTATCAATTTTTCGGAGATGGTTCAACGCTTCATTGATAATGAAGTACCCTGGTCGAGCGTGTTGTTAGATTACTACATCTGGTATATCCCTTTCATCAACTCTCAGTTGGTACCGTTGTATGCATTGATATCAGTCATTTTCTTTACTAGTCGCTTGGCAGATAACTCGGAAATACTCTCGATGCTCAACGCGGGCATGAGTTTGGGGCGAATAGCTAGACCTTATATGATAGGTGCGATGCTCGTAGCCGGTATGAGTCTTTTCCTCAATCATGTTTTTGTTCCATATGGAAACTCCCAACGACTAGCATTTGAACGAAATGATCTTGGAAGAGAGAAAGACCTTGGAAGGCACAGTGAAGTACACATGTTTATCACGCCTACCAGTAAGGTCTATGTAAGGCATTATGCAAAGAAGGACAGTACCGCTAGGGATGTACGTCTAGAAACCTTTGAAGGCCCTCAATTAACTTCTATTCTCACCGCTGCACGAATGGAATGGAATGGCAAGGACAGCACTTGGAAGTTGTTTAACCGAACCTACCGGAGTTTTGACGGATTGGAAGAGAGGTTTGCCCAAGAACGTAGGAAATCCCTTGATACCACATTAGCTTTAGTGCCTTCAGATTTCGTGGCTTACAAGTATGAGAAAGACCAGCTTTCGACTTTTGGGTTGATGCAACACATCAAAAAGGAACGATCTCGAGGTATTGGCAACACCAATAAGTTTGAAATCGAGTTGTCCAAACGAACAGCAGAACCCCTCAGTGTATTCATTCTTACTTTGATAGGACTGGCGATAGCAGGACGTAAGAGCCGAGGCGGCATGGGTATTAACCTTGTATCAGGCATTGTGCTTGGGCTGGCGTTTGTCTTTTTGAGTCGCTTTTCTCACACCTTGGCCAACAGTTCTGCAATTCCTACTTGGTTTGGGGTTTGGATTCCGAATATGCTTTTTAGTGTGATTGCGCTTTGGCTCCTTTCTAGAGCTCAGAAGTAACTATTTACACGCTCTTAATGGTAATCGGCTCCCTTTTCGCTCTTGAATGGGGCTTAAATGCGGGCTGTTGAAGAGGTAAACCATAAACTTTCATTTTTTATTGAAAGAATCATAAATAAAATCAAGGGCAAATTCTGAATAATGGACTTGAATACCAATGAGTTATGAAAACATTGGCTGTATGAATAGTGTAAATTCCTAAAATCATACTCGAATATGACTTCATTTTGTTGAAGTAGGGTGTAGATTTACATCAACAAAGAGGGTCTCACCTCAAAAAACAACTTCTTATGTCTACCCTAGATTTCGATAACCGCTTTTACCAGATGACTAACATGCTGCAAGCTTTTGCTTACAAGCTGACTAAGAATTCTGAAGATGCTAAGGATCTCTACCAGGAAACAGCGTTTAGAGCAATGACTAACCGAGAGAAGTTTCGTGCAGGTACCAACTTCAAGGCCTGGTTGTTTACGATAATGAAGAACATCTTCATCAACAACTACCGCCGTAAAATGAAGCGCAACACCATTTTAGATTCTACAGATAATCTGTATTACCTAAATAGCGGTTGGGACGGCGTAGGTAACAAGGCTGAGACAGACATTTTTGTCAAGGAGCTAAAGAAAATGATTGCCGATCTCGACGAGACACTGCGCACTCCTTTTTTACTGCACTATCGTGGATTCAAGTACCAAGAGATTGCCGATCAACTTGGTCTTCCCTTAGGCACAATTAAGAGTAGAATTTTCTTTGCGAGAAAAGAGCTTAAAGTCCTTATTGACAAGCGATATGACGGTTATGCTACCAATCGTCTCACCACGAGGTATTAAAAGTTTATGACTATTCCAAAAGCCTGAAATTCATCGATTTAGGATTTTGAGGTTTACAAATGAAGTGGTCGCGTCTCTGACGCGGCCACTTTTTTTTCGTTCTTGTTGCCTGTGCAGATATCTTCAAGTATTTCTTCAGCTTTCGCCAAAACTCTACTCGCGTGGTCTAGAACCATCGATCGCCCTATGCCTTGGAGAGGAGAGCGTGACCCTTATCGAATTTGGCTAAGTGAAATCATTCTTCAGCAGACGCGAGTTGCGCAAGGCACAAGCTATTACCTCAAGTTTTTGGCGGCATACCCAACCGTTATTGATCTGGCTAAAGCCAAGGAAACAGAGGTTCTTGCACTCTGGCAAGGACTAGGCTATTACAGCCGTGCAAGAAATCTGCACAAAGCAGCACAGCAGGTCATGACACTAGGTGGGACGTTTCCCGACAATTACCAAGATCTCTTAGCACTTGCTGGTGTGGGGCCGTACAGTGCTGCTGCCATTGCCAGTTTTGCTTACGGGGAGCCTGTTGCTGTTTTGGATGGCAATGTATATCGGGTACTGTCGCGATATTTCAATATTGACGCTCCTATAAATAAGCCGGTTGGACACAGACTTTTTCGGAAACTCGCACAGGAACTTGTACCGAATGGAAGGGCAAAAGGATATGCGAGTGCCGCGGCTGCTTACAACCAAGCCATTATGGATTTTGGGGCAACGGTTTGTACGCCTAAAAAGCCTCAATGTGGCACTTGCCCCTTTTCTGATTCATGTGAAGCGCTGTCTGTCGGAACAGTCGCTAGCCTACCTGTGAAAGAGGGTAAAATAAAGCGTCGCGATCGATATTTTGATTACGTTGACGTCCGTTCAACGACGGGCGAAATTCTGTTGAAGGAACGCGGTGCGGGAGATATCTGGCAAGGGCTTTTTGATTTTGCTATCCTCGAGAGTAAAGACGGTTTTGCCGAAAGGCCAGCGTTAGAAAAGCATCTCGATTGGCTTTCGCTAAAACAAGCTACGTTTTGTGGAACTCGACCACCAGTGAAACATGTGCTCAGTCATCAAGACCTTTATGTTCAGTTCTGGCGTTATGAACTGGCTGACGAACCGAAGGTTTTGCCGAAAGGCTACAGATGGATAAAAGAGGGGAACCTTGACCAAGTTGGAGTGCCACGAGTCATTGAACGATACCTAAACGATTCCACATTACTGTTGGACTTCAACGGCTAGCAGTACCTTTGAATAGACTCTTTAAAGTCCGGACTATGATTAACAAAGTAACTTTAGTTGGAAACCTTGGACGTGATCCTGAACTACGTCGTCTAGAAAGTGGAGCCGCAGTAGCACAGTTTTCTATAGCAACTACAGAAAATTACAAGGACCGAAACGGAGAGTGGCAAAGTTCTACAGAATGGCACGATATCGTTCTTTGGAGAAACCTAGCCGAACGAGCGGAGTCTCAGTTGAAGAAGGGAATGCTAATTTATTTGGAAGGGAAACTGAGTACACGTAAGTGGGAGGACAAGGATGGTAATCCAAGAAAAACGACGGAAGTTGTAGGCAGCTATTTGCGTATCCTCAACAGGCGTGAGGAACAGGCTGGAGGCGGTTATCAACCTAGCCCTCAGTCAAGTGCTGCTCAGCCGAATCCATCAACAAGCCCTACTGGAGGAAGCCAAGAGTCCGCTGCTCCTACAAAGAGTGAAGCGGGCAACGACGATTTGCCTTTCTAGGCGGCGTATAATTGTTGTAAACAAGATTGCGCAAAGCGATGCTATAGAAAGATATTTTTCTACTTCTTTTTTTCTTTTTCTAGGCTTTCCTTTAGCTTCGACATTAGTGTAACCACGAAACGACTCATTACGTTTCTTTGTATTAACCAACCTCTTGAACTTGGACCCGGACCCTGGCCCCAGTTTTTACAGCTTTTTTTCGCATACAGACCTGCTGCTGTTGGCTGATCTATTACCTACTGCAATAGGTGGTATTTTCCTCCTTATTCTTTTACTGTTCGCTTCTGCCCTGATTTCAGGCAGTGAGGTGGCGTTTTTTTCACTTACTAATTCGGACTACAACGATTTACGTGATGATAATTCTAAGCAGGCAAAGCGCATCTTATTACTGAAACAGAAGCCGTATCGCTTATTGGCGACGATCTTAATCTGTAACAACTTCATCAATATTGCCATAGTGCTCTTGTCTGAGTACTTGGTTCGGAATCTGTTACCTGACGCAAGGTTTATCGCAAGCGCAAGCTGGATTACGAATGCCTGCAGCGTTATAAATGAAAGTTTTGGGTCATGGTTAGCCACGTTTGACTTAGCAAACCTGCTTCGATTTGCAGTCACGGTTGTAGGAGTCACCTTTTTGCTCGTGCTCTTTGGGGAGGTCACTCCAAAGGTTTATGCACGAACGGAGAATATTCGCCTTGCACGAATCATGAGTGGGCCATTACGCCTCTTGCTAGGAGTCTTTGCACCACTTAGTGCTACACTAGTGAAGTCTGGTCGCTTTTTGGAAGACCGTCTGCGTCATCATCAAGGCGCACAAGCAATCAGTCGAGAAGAGCTTGATGAGGCTATCGACCTTACCGTGCGTGATGAAAAAGAATTAGCCGGCGAACGTGATATCCTAAAGCGTTTGGTAACCTTTGGAGATGTGACGGTGCGACAGATAATGCAATCTCGAGGCGATATCGTTGCACTCAATGTTACTTCTACCTTTTCTGAAGTGCTATCTATTATTAGAGAATCTAGCTACAGCCGTATTCCTGTTTTTGATGAAGATCTCGATAAGATCCTTGGTATTCTTTATGCGAAGGACCTCATTCGTTACGTACGTGAAAAGGACAATTTCAATTGGGCTGAACACGTACGAGATGGACTGCTCTATGCTCCAGAGAGTAAAAAAATAGCTGAGCTTCTCCGAGAGTTTCAAGCGGAACGTCTGCACATGGCGATTATCGTCGACGAGTTTGGAGGTACGAGTGGTTTGGTAACCTTAGAGGATATTCTAGAAGAAGTTATTGGAGACATCAAGGATGAGTTCGATGATGACCTAGAGATTGAATTTGAGAAAATAGATGACTTCAATTTTCGTTTTGAAGGGAAGACCCAGCTAACGGATGCTTTGCGTATCATGGGGCTTCAAACCAACGAACTTGATGAGTTGAGGGGTGAGGCCGATACGTTGGCTGGTGTGATGCTTGAGCACTTAGGTCGATTGCCTCAACCTAAGATTTCGGTAGTTGTTGGTGACCTAACGTTACTCGCAGAAACAGTCAGCAAGCGTCGTATTGAACGTATTCGTATTACCCTTCCTCCTGACTTCGTTAAGTCGATATAATGAAGAGCTACCTCTTTCCTGCTGTATACTTTTTTCTTGTTTTTGCCTTAGTGATTGGCTGCGGTGAAGAGACGAGCTCACTCCCCAAGCCACGTGCATTTCCACGAGTCTTGTATCCATCGGGCAAAATGGAGCCGTTTAAGCTGGAAGTTTGCCCTTTTTCTTTTGCTAAACCAAGCTACACCGAGGTAGAGCGAGATACCGCTTATTTTGATGAGAAGCCTCTTAATCCTTGTTGGTTTGACATTGTGACACCTGCGCTCAATGGTAGGGTCCACCTTAGCTACTATCCGGTTAGTTCACGCGCTGAGTTTGAAAAGCATAGAGATGACGCTTACACCTTAGTTGGTAAGCATAACATCGTGGCGAGCTATATTGACGAGGTGCCGATTACACGTCCGGAGTCGAAAGTGACTGGCTTTGCATTTGATATAGATGGCGACGTAGCCTCACCTTTCCAGTTCTTTGTGACGGATAGTACCAATCACTTTCTTCGTGGTGCTCTTTACGTCCGGGCGAAGGCTTCATCTGATTCGCTCGCACCGATTTATCAATTCTTGCGTGAGGATGCACTAGAAGTATTGAATACGCTTGAGTGGGATAAGTAGTGCTGTGCAGAACTCACCTTACACTGGGTATTTGTAGCAAGTAAGAGACCAGTAATTTGGCGATCGGAAGTATAAACTCAAACAAAACAACACGGTTTGTTTGTAAAACAAAACTTTTTGTTTATGTTTGTGCCGAACTTATACAAGTTCGTTTAACACTAACGCCCAACACAGATCATGGCTAACGATAGAGAATCGAAATTAAAGGCACTTCAATTAACAGTTGATCGCCTTGAAAAAAATTACGGAAAGGGAACCATCATGCGACTTGGCGACAAGGCTCGCTCTGATGTTGACACTATTCCATCTGGTTCACTCGGACTAGACATTGCACTAGGTATCAATGGTTTTCCTCGCGGCCGTGTTGTCGAGATTTATGGACCAGAGTCTTCAGGTAAGACGACTTTGGCGATCCATGCGATTGCTGAGGTGCAAAAGAAAGGCGGAATTGCTGCTTTTATCGATGCAGAGCATGCCTTTGACCGCACATATGCTGAGGCGCTCGGCGTAGACACGGAGAACCTATTCATAACTCAGCCAGATAATGGTGAGCAGGCTCTAGAGATTACAGAAAGCCTCATTCGCTCAGGTGCTGTCGACATTGTCGTAATTGACTCTGTTGCTGCGCTTACTCCACGTGGAGAGATTGAAGGTGAAATGGGAGATAGCAAGGTTGGTCTTCACGCACGCTTGATGTCTCAAGCCATGCGTAAGCTTACAGGAGCGATCTCTAAAACAAATTGCACTTGCATCTTTATCAACCAGCTTCGCGAGAAGATTGGAGTTATGTTCGGTAATCCTGAAACGACTACAGGTGGAAACGCGCTTAAGTTTTACGCTTCTATACGCCTTGACATTCGCCGTAACGGTGCAGCACTCAAGGACAAAGAAGGTAACGTAATTGGAAACCACGTCAAAGTCAAGGTGGTTAAGAACAAACTTGCTCCACCATTCCGAATTGCTGAGTTTGACATCATGTACGGTGAAGGAATTAGTAAGTCAGGTGAGATTGTAGATCTCGCTGTGGACTATGACATTATCCAAAAATCTGGTGCTTGGTATGCTTACGATGATGCTAAAATTGCACAAGGACGTGATGCTGCGAAGAGATTCTTAAAAGACAACCCAGAGATTGCCGATGAAATCGAATTGAAGGTTAAAGCGATGATCAATCCAAAGGAAGAGGATGTCGCAGCGCCAAGTGCGAATGGCGATGGTAAAGCAAAGCCAGCATTAGCAAAGAAGAAGTGATAAACACACTCTAACTCAGAACTGCGAAAGCAGCGCTGTGAAATAAGCCTAGTTTTCTATTGGAGTGAAAAGCGCCGTAGAGAACTAGGCATTTTCTTTTTGAGGGACTTCGACCAAGTGGTTCAGAGAGGGAAAGGCTGATCTGATCAAAGACGTCAATAAACGATAAAACGAAAAATTACGCAGAAGTTCGTATAGGGAATTCGCCGAAAAAATAAAGCTCAAGAAAGCTAAACGAATCCGCCTCCTAAGAATAAGCGGAAAACACCGATTGCGACAACTAAAAGATTTAAATTTCTTCCAAGGGTCTTCTCAGAAAGAAAACCGATTAACACCCCAACCAAGGATAAAGGAACAATTGCCCAATAAGCCCAACCAAACAGCGGTATGAAAGCAATTACGGCGAAAAGAATAGCCATAATTCCAATGAGTGTGGATATGAGATTTAACATGTGAATCAGTAGGGCGATGACCAGATTTGTCAAAATTTAGAACACCGCCAAAGCGTAGTATAATTCTAACATACGAAAAACAAACGTATGTCAGCCTATTTAAAACTTAGAAAATGAAAAACCCCCAACGTTTAACCGTCGGAGGTTTTGAAGATCATTGGGGACTCGACCAAGAGGCTGAGATCTTAATGGTAAATCGGTTTTTAGGCCGAAAGCTCAAGCGACTCATTTCGACTAAAGGCCAAAATCGCACTGATGCTTAAAGAAGAAGGACTGTAGGTCACCTTGGAAAGCGCATTTTTTGCGCACCGAAGCTCCTCGTATCCTTCTTGTAATTCAAAGTTCTCCTCAAGGGAAAACTCTGTTTCAAGCCGCTCTAAAATAGAGAGCTCGCCGTACGCTAAACGCACGAGTTGATTTTTTGTAGAAAGTTGAGACATGTAATTGTTCTTTTGTCATTATGTAAATTGTCGTTATTGGTATAACCATCTGCAAGTCCTTTCTATTGCATATTATCGTGGATAATTTCGTCAGGAAAGCCTTTCTTTCGGGAATCGGTAGCTTTTTGCCCGAAAACGGCGTGAACAAACCATCGTAATGCATAACCTTTCTTCACCCTTTGGGTTTGAATAGTAGATGGCAACATTTATTTCTGACCGAAAAGTGGTGACAATTCGCTACGATCTGCACGATGGTGGACCAGGAGGCGAACTCCTAGAACGGATGGATGTAAATTATCCATTCACCTTCCTCTTTGGCAACGGCAACCTACTTCCAGCATTTGAGGAAGAGCTAGATGGCTTACCTGATCGAGCGACCTTCGCTTTTACATTGACTCCCGAAAAGGGATATGGGCCATATCGACCAGACCAAGTATTAAGGCTACATGAAAGCCAGTTTGCGGATCGTGAGGGAAACCTCTCCGAAGGAATACTAACTGCAGGCAACAGCGTAAGGCTCACAGCCAATGATGGCCGTGAGCATTCAGGGAAGGTTGTTCGCAGAGATGGAAAAGAAGTACTCGTTGACTTCAATCACGTAATGGCAGGAAAGTCTCTCTACTTCACAGGCGCCGTACTTCACGTGAGGAATGCAACTGCCGATGAACTTGCAAGAGGTCACCATTTAGAAGATACTGGGGTCAGACGCTAGTATTAACTCATCTTTACATCTCAGCCCGCCTCTCTTTTCTTTTTCAATAGCAGCAATCTTGACTTCTACTTCTACCACAACAGGTACTTCTTCAGCCGTTCGTGCACGTACCAAAGCTTTATTGGATGCCTTGTCGGCTGGTTTGCATGAACGCGATACTGCTGTAGCTATGGCGCTGCTTACTGCATTAGCAGGAGAAAGCATCTTCTTACTTGGCCCTCCAGGCGTAGGGAAATCTTTAATAGCTCGTAGACTTAAGCACGCATTCTCTGATGGGACAAGCTTCGAGTATCTCATGTCGAAGTTCTCGACCCCAGATGAAATTTTTGGCCCAGTATCCATTAGAAAGCTAAAAGACGAGGATAAATACGAGCGGCTCACCGAGAAGTATTTACCAGGTGCGAACGTGGTATTCCTTGATGAAATTTGGAAAGCGGGTCCAGCGATTCAAAACGCACTACTCACGATTTTAAACGAGCGAATCTATCGAAATGGTGAGCAAGAAATAGAAGTCAACGTCCGAGCCATCATTTCTGCGAGTAACGAACTTCCAAGCCCAGGTTCGAGCCTAGATCCACTTTGGGATCGCTTCCTTGTGAGACTAGAGATTGGAAACGTGCGAAAGTTTGACTCTTTTGTAAAGCTTATCACGGACACCAATGACGTGTACGAGGTAAGTATTCCTGAAGGCGTCGCTTTGTCGCAAGAAGAGCTGAGTGAGTACTCAAGTCAGATCGACAAAGTCGAACTATCTCCGGAAGCACTTAATACGATTCAAGTGCTTAAGTCACGTATCGACACATACAATGCTGAACGACCGGATCCCGCAGATCACATTCGTGTATATGATCGCCGCTGGAAGAAATCAGTTCGCCTCTTACGCGCCAGTGCATACCTCAACGGCAGGTCGTCAGTAGATCTCATGGACTGCTTTTTACTCGAGTATTGTCTATGGGGCAAACCTGATCAGCGAGATCACATCAAGGAGATGTTAGCTGAAACGGTTCGACAACACGGCTATGCTGTCGCAGTTAACCTTCCGATGTTGCGCAAAGAACTCGATAGCTTCGAAGCCGATGTTGATGCAGAAATTCGTGTGAGACACACTGTGGCAGAGGACCAACTTCAGCCTGTACAAGAAGAGTATTACGAGATTCTGAAAGAAGATTCCCAGTTCGAGGGCGTCCTCATAAGCATCAAGCAATTTGATGGTCTTACTGCCGATGAATTGAGCGTAACCAACCTGTTCGACGCTAATAAAAGCCTAGTCAATAGGCTGAAGGTGCGCAAGAGTGATCGCCCAAACATGATTACTGTTGATTACAATGCTCGTGAGTATACCTATCGACTTCGTACGCGCCAAGTTGAACGCACTGAGATTATTCCGAAAGAACCTCATACGCTAGTAGTCAGCCATTGGGAAGAACGTTTCCATGAATTGTCTGCGTACATTGATGAGCAGGCTACTCGCCTCAAGGCTGAATCTCCGGAAGCCTTAAACGGCTTGCGCCAAAACCTGTTTGTAGAGGCACGATTCGCTGAACTAGCTGAAGCAAACCAACGCCAAACCTCAGAAGCGGTTGATGCGTTGAAGTTACGCTTGGACAAACTTCGGTACAGCTATAATGGCTAAAACGCTAGCGAAAGCAAGCACTAAATACTAAAGTACATGGGGTCCTCCCTCTCAAATCGTGG
>CALDTK010000235.1 GCA_937924035.1 uncultured Saprospiraceae bacterium
AATGTATTTTCACGAATCGCCTTGTTGATGCGAGCGAGTTCCTGGTATACCACACGACCAGCACCAATATTGAGGTGACCGACTTCACTGTTTCCCATTTGTCCCCCAGGAAGACCAACTTCCTCACCGTACGTGACCAATTCTGCGTGTGAACGGGAGTCAATCAAGCTATCAAAGCACGGTGTGTCCGCTTGTGCTAAAGCATCTACTTTAGGATCCGGGCCTAGACCCCAGCCGTCGAGAATAACAAGTAGAGCACGTTTTGATTGAATCATGGGTATTGAGTTTAGCGGGGGTAAGGTCGCATGCAAATCGCAAACAAAAAGCAAGCTCTTCGTGATAAAAAATCTTGTTAACAGAGACACAAGCCTGACAGCAAAGCGTTACCCTAATACTTATCTTACGTCTAACGATCGAATCTACATCCCAGAACTATGAATACTATACTCGTTCTAGCCTGTACTTTACTAGTTCCGCTCAATGCAGTTGAGCGACCGAGTCAATTTGATGATGTCGTAGCCGCACTTTCTGTCGGCGATGCTGAGGTCGTAAGCACTTTCTTTGACAATACCGTAGAATTGGTTCTGCCAGGTGTCGATGACATTCTTCCAAAAACAGAAGCCACGAAGAAGCTTCAAGCATTTTTTGAAGTCAATAAAGCTAAATCTTTTGCTCGTGTTCACGGCGGTACATCAACTGGTGAAGACGGCGCGTATATCATCGGTACGCTAACAACCGAAACGGGCAACTTCCGTGTGTATATGTATGGACGAGGCGGCGGAACGCCGATCGTTCAAGAGCTCCGCATTGAAGCAAGCTAGAGCAGGTCTTTACCTTCTCCATATCGTTCTAAGACACCAAGACCAAAAAGTGCGAAATCATATTTCGCAGGGTCGGAAGCATCAAATTGTCTGACTTGCTCAGTTAATTCCTGTACGGCCTGCCAATCGGCCTGTTTTCGCGTAAGCAGTCCTAAACTCATTGAAACTCGCTGAACGTGTAGATCCAGTGGCAGAAGTAACTGACGTTTACCTATTTTCTTCCACAGCCCGAAGTCTACACCCTTAGTTGCTGGCCTGACCATCCAACGCAGGTACATGTTAAGGCGTTTGCAGCTTGATTTCCGTGCAGGTGTAGCGACATGTTTCCGAGTACGCTGTGGAGCGTACTCTACATCAAAGAACGTTTCGTGAAAATTTCGAAGGGCACTTCCTACATCAGTTTCTCCTGACTGGAGGCCGCTAGAAAACATGGTCTCCAGACTCTCATTCTCTCGGTAATGTCTTTGCAATCTATCTAGAAAATACAAGGCATCAATCGGCTGGAAGGTCCGATGTACGAAATCCTCAAATACGGCGCGATCCTTTTCCTCATGATTTAGGATGAAGTCATACGGACTCTCTCCCATGCGTTCAAGAAACGCTCGAGATTTCGCCAGAATGGTCGGACGCTGCCCCCAAGCAAAAGAAGCAGCAATGAATCCTGCTATTTCAATGTCCTGCTTACGCGAAAACTTGTGGGCTACAGCGATTGGATCTACCTCGATGAAGCTTGGCTGTTCAAAACGTTGAACAAGTTCATCGAGATATTCGCAAATTCTTTTTTGCTTTGCCGAAGCAGCGTTCTTTATTTTCACTACGTTTTGCTCTTGTATTTGAACCAACACTGGGCGACCCCCTATTACACAAGTCTCACTTTTATGACGGCGACTCTAACTTACACGCTCTTACTCGCTACCGCCCTACTCGCTCGCAAAGCTTATGAACAACTAACTCAGAGCTAGGTTTCTTAAGCTTCCACCGAACCCACATTAAGCCTAGGGGACTACCGTACCATAAAATAAGTGTACTGAACCTTAAGCTCCTGTAGAGCTGAATTATATTTACAGAATTACCCTGGACGTTAATACGTTGCAGGGTTTTGTTTTTTACGACCTTTGTGAAATGGCAGACGCACAACCTCTTGATCACCTCACACAAGTAGACGAAGCATTAGCACGTTTTGCATTGCAAATTGACGGTGCTATTGATGCAGTATTGGATCAAAGTGTCTCTAACTACCCTATCCTAGTGTGGCAACGCGCCACCGAACTTGAGATTGGTGTCTTACTAATCGCAGAAGCAAATCCAGGGAATTGGGAGGTGCGCATGACTACTCTAGAGGAGCTTTCAACCAAGAATCTTATGCGACCAGACCGAGTAAAAGGATTTCGAGAGGTATTTTCGGACGCAAGAAAGCAGTATTGTCTGTTTGTGATTGGTGAGGAGGGTGCACAATTTGCCTTCAGGCCGCGTGGTTAGGCACCTTATTTGCTTCTTGTTAGGTCCATTCTTTAAGTTAGGACCTTATGCAATTTACTTTGGATACCTCCAATCCTATGGCCCCATCTGCAACAGATGCAAACGGATCAAGCTCAGTGATGCCTACTATTCTCCTCATTGAGGACAATATGGCCGATGCTAAAATCGTCGAAATTCTTCTTGAAGAAAGCGAAAACATCAACTGTAGAATAGACCACCAGATGACCCTAGGTCAAGGTCTAGAGGCTTTGGACGGTGATGTTGAGTATGCAGCGGTACTATTGGACATGAACCTTCCTGATAGTCGAGGATTTGAAACGCTAACACGTGTTTTAGAGAAATTTCCAGACGACAACGTGATCTTGCTTACGGGCACAAAAGATCGCGAAATAGGATTCAAGGCAGTCGAACTTGGAGCTCAAGACTATCTCGTCAAAGGAGAATTTGATTCTGACGAGTTGGCGAAGAGCCTGCGCTTCTCTATCGAACGGAGAAAGGTCATTAACCGACTTGCACAGATGCAACGTCTAGCACAGACAGGCAACTGGGAATTCAAGCCGGCGGACAAGTATTTCTTTGCCTCACCAGAGGCTTTGCGAATCGTGGGTCTGACTGGAGCTTCTAAGAATCTCTTTGAAGAAGTAACAAATCCATCTTCTCCATTTCATGCTATCTATGACTGGTATGCTTGTCAAACAAACGAATCTTGTGCATTTGACAAAGAAATCAGCTTTGAACTCAATGGAGAAAAACGATTTATTCTCATTGAAGGCACTTGTGATGGCGAGGTAGGCCGAGCAAATTGCCAAGGCATCATTCAAGACATTACTGATCGACGTATTGGTGAAGAATTGAAAAAAGCCCACGAGCTCTCTCAACGCTCTGCAAAAATGAAGGAGCAATTCGTTGCTTCCATCTCACATGAGATGCGAACGCCAATGAATGCAATTTTGGGCATGTCCAATATCCTTATCCAGATGGATTTGGAAAAGGAGCAACACGGCCTTGTTAGTTCTATCAAGCAGTCCAGTGAAATCTTACTTGGTGTCGTCAATGATATCCTTGAGATTTCAACGCTTCAGAATGGTAAGATTGTATTTGAAAATACAACTTTCGACATCAAAGAGCTTATCGATAATCTCTTCGATGTGATGCAGTATAAGCTTGAAGAGAAAGACCTCTTGTTTGAGCGTACTATTCCCGAAGGCTTACCAAATTTGCTTATCGGTGATAAACTCCGTCTCAATCAAGTCCTATATAACCTTGTCGGTAATTCAATCAAGTTTACAGATACTGGAGCGGTTGGTCTTCACTTAGAAATTCTCGAAACAACAGCGACTGATATTAACTTAAAGTTCTCCGTATCCGATACGGGAATTGGTATTCCTGAAGACAAAGTTGATACGGTCTTTGGCAGCTTCACGCGTGTCCGCACGAAAGATCGCATTTTCGAAGGAACAGGGCTTGGGCTCTCTATCGCTAAAAATATCGTAGAACAGCTAGACGGTGAGATCGGAGCAACTAGTGTCTTAGGAGAAGGATCGACCTTCACCTTTACGATGCGCTTTGGCATCGGATCGGCAGATACTGCTGCGGTCCCTCCTTCTGAGCGATCGTATGAGATTGACGCTAATCGTCCGATTCGTCTACTCCTCGCCGAGGATCACAAAATGAATCAATTGGTAGCTCGAAAGACTATCGAACGCGCGTATCCGAATATTGAACTGACTATAGTAGACAATGGCAAGCTTGCTGTTGAGGCCCTTCAGGCAAACATCTACGACATGGTACTTATGGATATTCAGATGCCAATCATGGATGGTTATGAAGCTGCGGTTTATGTGCGTGAGCATGTAACAGGACCGATGAACACAGTTCCAATCCTCGCCATGACAGCGCACGCCCACATTTCAAAAGACAAGCAGTACTTACAGTACGGCATGCAAGACTTCGTGCTCAAGCCATTTGATCCGAAGCAACTATTTTCTAAAATCGCTCAATACGCTCAGGCCTAATGAATACCGACGCGAATACAACCCTAGACCTCTCTTACCTCGACCTGATGGCCGATGGCGATGACTTCATGAAGAAAACGATGATCGATATGCTCATCGAAGAACTTCCTCCAGAGCTTGAAAAGCTTCGTAATTCATTCTTAGAACAAGATGCTGAAGCGATGCACCAGGTGGCGCACAAGATGAAGTCAACACTTGCATTCATTGGCAACCCAGTGATGACTGAAGCAAATTCAACTTGCGAGGCGATCGGCATTGAAGGGTCAGACCTACAGCGCGCAGGTTCACTTATCGAAACACTTGAAGCGGAAGCTAAACTCGTATTGCCACTTCTCAACGCTGAAAGCGCCAAGCTAGCTTAAACCCTACCTTGAAGCGCTAGACGGACCGCTGCAAACCCAAATGCAGCAGACTACTCCCAAAAAACACCCGATGAAAGGAATTATACTCGCCGGAGGACTCGGCACTCGACTGTACCCACTGACACTTGCGGTTAGTAAGCAGCTTATGCCGGTTTACGATAAGCCAATGATCTATTACCCGCTTTCAACCCTTATGGGTGCTGGCATTCGGGAAATAGCAATCATTTCTACGCCCCAAGACCTACCAAACTTCGAGAAGCTATTAGGCGACGGATCAGATATCGGTTGCTCGTTTAGCTACATTCCTCAGTACGAACCGAACGGACTTGCTCAGGCATTTGTGCTAGGGGCGGATTTCATTGGTGATGATTCTGTGGCACTCATTTTAGGAGACAACATCTTCTATGGTGCTGGTTTACATGACTTGCTTCGAGCTAATAATAAGCCTGATGGTGGAGTTGTCTACGCATACCGCGTAGCCGACCCTGAGCGCTACGGAGTCGTTGAATTTGACGATAAGTTCAATGCGTTAACCATCGAAGAGAAGCCAGAGAAGCCGAAGAGCAACTACGCCGTTCCAGGTCTCTATTTCTACGACAACAGCGTCATCCAAATCGCACGTGATCTTAAGCCTAGCCCTCGTGGCGAGTATGAGATTACAGATGTCAACAAGCAGTACCTCGCT
>CALDTK010000236.1 GCA_937924035.1 uncultured Saprospiraceae bacterium
AAGGTCATCTCTAAGAGAATAGACTAGGACTTGTTTTGCCTTGAGCTTATCTATGGAAGTGATCGTGATCGAGACGGACCAAAATAATCCGAGCATTAAAGCAGCCCAATACAAGCGTTTGCGTCTTCGGAGTAGGGCAGCTCCGAAAAAGACGATGCTTAGGATTGCTAAGCAAGTGGTGAGACTACTAGGCCATAGACCTGAAACTAAAGCATTTGGTAGGTCAGCAATAGCTTCAAGACTGGCATTACAGAGCCACACGAGCAGGAACGCAGGAACATAGGCCCAATAGGCACTACTCCCGAAAAACGCGAAGATCGAGTCAATGGCGATGCCTCCAAGTAAGAAAGGAAGTGCTAGCCCGACGAGAGGTACAGCAAGAATTCCTGAAAGGAGGAAGTAGACAGGGAATTGATGAAAGTAAAAGGTCGTCAGAGGGAGTGTTCCAATGGTCGCTGCAATAGAGATCGCATTAAGCTCACCCATTGCATTAAGCCAATAGTTTTCTGCAGCGAAATATTTTCGGAGCATTGGGTAAAAGGCGAGAATACCAGCTACCGCAGAATATGAAAGTTGGAACCCCAAATCAAAAAGGAGTTGAGGATTGAAAGCCAGCAACACGATCGCACTCAATCCCAAACTGTTGAATGCATTGGTATCTCTCCGTAAGATTTTTCCTGCATATAGAATTCCAAACATTACTGCAGAACGTTGGACACTAGGTGAAAAACCTGTAAGCGCGACATATGCCAATAGAGCCGCCCAAAAGATGAGCAACTTCAGCCAGCCAATTTCTTTGCGCCAAGAAACAAAGCCCAAAATGCCAAGAATAATAGAGGCAATAATGCCTGTGTGAAGTCCAGATACCGCAAGGACATGTATGGCGCCAGTACGTGTGTAGTTTTTGCGTGTGTCTTCCGATAGACTGCTCTTATCGCCAAGAAGTAGTGCTTTGGCTACTGCAGCTTCATTGGGTGTCGGCAATGCGAGGTCAATGCGATGGGAAATCCATGAACGCAGCCAAACCAATCCATTAGCAGATTTACCTTTATGAAGCAGAATTACTCCATCATCGGCTTGTCCAACAAGTGCAACAGGCTTTGCAAATGCTTGTAGGGCAATTCCTTGGCCTTTCAAATAAGCTCCATAATCAAAAGCATGAGGGTTGCTAGCGCTGCTGACTTCTTTGAGCCTGCTGTTGAATAAGTACGTTGCCCCAATTTGCATTTCTTCCGCCACGCGAGCTGGCGGCAGCAGAATTCGAGCTCGACTGTTGCTGTTCGTCCAACCCGAATCTGATCGAAATGAAGTGATCTGAGCATCCACGGAATACCAATTGGTAGACTTGCTAGGGACGCGCTCCAGAATCGCGATGAACGCTTTGGCATTTGCGCCTGCGATGGAGGGCTTTTCGGGCACACTTGTGTAGCCAAGAAGTAGACCTGCTACTAATGTGGCTAGAAGAATTCCCCAGCCTCTAAAATTTGCACGTTTCTCGATAGGTAAAGGCCAAAAGAGAAGGAGAGCGGCAATCACCGAGAGTGCAATGCTGGTAATGCCGAAGTTGGTGAAGATGTAACTTAGACGTGAACATGCAATTCCAGCAGCTAATGCTAAACCAATTCGTAGTGCAGGAACGAGCTGCCAGCTAATCATGGAGTTAAGTTAATTCACTTATGATTGTCCAAATCCACAACATTCTACGCGATTGTCGACTTTTGTAAGTGCATGGCAATGAAAGGTAAAAAGATAGTACTCGGTGTTGGAGGATCTTCCGGCAGTATTTACGCGAAGGTATTGATGGACGATCTTGCTGGTCCGCTGCGAGATCAGTGGGATTCAGTTGGGGTTGTGATGAGTGACAACGCTAAGTTTAATTGGGAACTGGAGCTCGGAAATCGAGATTTTGAGAAATACCCGTTTGACCTTTATGACAAGCGAGACTTCATGGCTCCTTTTGCTAGTGGCAGTGCTAAATATGAGGCCATGATTGTATGTCCGTGTTCTATGGGCACTCTTGGGCGTGTTGCGAACGGCATCAGCGATGATCTTTTAACCCGCGCCTGTGATGTTGTGCTGAAAGAGCGCCGAAAGCTCATTCTATGCACAAGGGACAAGCCTCTCAGTCTCATTCACCTTCGGAATATGGTTCAGCTCACTGAGGCAGGCGCGATCATATCTCCTTGCAATCCGAGCTTTTATTCAAAGCCAAAGGATTTTGAGGCACTTGCAAGAACAGTTACCAATCGTGTGCTAGATTTAGCAGGTTTTGACCTTGATGGTATTTATCGCTGGGGGGAGAGTGAATTAGTATAAAGCAAAACCTTCTGCTGCAGGAGTTTATTCAGACCTTTTAGTGCTGATAACGCTGTAGTTGAGAGATGAGCAATAACCCAGAACAGTGCGCTCGCTATTCTGTTACTTGCAGACGAGTAAACACCACATCCCAGCTTTCACTTTTGAAGAACCTCGCTTACCTCAATTCGTACTTTCTACGCTACAAATGGCGTGTACTTGCGGGCATTGTATTCGTGAGTTTGAGTAATTATTTCAGGGTCTTACAGCCGCAGGTGATACGTGAAGCGCTCGATCTAGTCGTCGAGAACCTGGGCTTTTATCGTAGTATTTCTGATTTTGATCAAGCGCGGGAGGTCCTTTTTGATTCTCTCGGCCAAACGCTGATGCTGTTTGGAGGTTTAGTCCTTTTGCTAGCCCTAATGATGGGCATTTTCATGTACTTCATGCGGCAGACAATCATTGTAGTAAGCCGGCTTATTGAGTATGACTTGCGTAAGGACATCTATGACCAATATCAGCGTTTGAGTCGTAGCTTCTATAAGCGCAACAAGACTGGTGATTTGATGAGTCGCGTGACAGAAGACGTGACAAAAGTGAGAATGTATCTAGGCCCAGCTGTGCTTTATGGAGTCAACCTTGTAAGTGTCTTCATTTTTGTAATCTATGCGATGCTTCAAGTCAATGTAGAATTGACCTTGTATGCCCTTGCTCCGTTGCCTATCCTTAGCGTCACGATCTATTATGTGAGCAATCTGATCAATAAGAAATCGACAGTTATTGCCCAGCAAATTGCGAAGTTGAACTCAACTGCTCAAGAAGTATACTCTGGTATTCGAGTTGTGAAAAGCTATACACAGGAGAAGAGTATGGGGACTGTATTTGCTGATCAGACGGAGGATTACCGAGAAAAAGCGATGAGTCTTGCTCGAATTGATGCAGCGTTCTTTCCCATTATGATTGTACTCATTGGAGCTTCAACAATCATTACGGTTTATGTAGGTGGATTGAAGGTGATTAGTGGTGCAATTACGCCAGGTAATGTCGCTGAATTTGTCATTTATGTCAACATGCTCACATGGCCTGTGACCGCCATTGGTTGGATTGCATCGGTTATTCAGCAAGCGGAGGCTTCTCAAAAGAGAATAAATGAATTCTTGAATGAAGTTCCGGATGTTGAAGATGATTTAAGCTTGCCAGCGAAAACCATTAAAGGGAATATCACTTTTGAAGACGTCTCATTCTCTTACACTAAAGAAGGGGGCGCTGCTTTGCAGAACGTATCGTTCTCCCTTAAGAAAGGCGAGAAGATGGCGGTTATTGGCCGCACTGGATCAGGAAAGTCGACCTTGATCGAGCTTTTACTTAGAAACTTTGATCCAGATTCTGGCCGTGTATTGATCGATGACGTAGACCTGAGAGAACAACGCTTGGCTAACGTGCGTCGAAGTATTGGTTATGTACCGCAAGAGGTATTTTTGTTTTCCGACACTGTAGCGGACAACATTGCATTTGGTTGTTCTGAACCTCCAACGCGAGACATGGTGGAACGATACGCAGGCTACGCGGCAGTCCATGAAGACATCATTACGCTTCCTGAGAAATATGACACGTTGGTCGGCGAGCGTGGCGTAACACTTTCTGGAGGTCAGAAGCAGCGAGTTAGTCTAGCCCGAGCTTTGATAAAACAGCCCGAGATTGTAGTTCTAGATGACTCGCTCAGTGCTGTGGATACGACCACAGAGCAAAAGATTCTCGGTTACCTCAATGGTGAATTAGCAAATAAGACCTCGATCATTATTACACACCGCATTTACGCTTTACTGTCTTTCGACAAAATCATCGTTTTGGATGAAGGCAAGATCGTTGAGCAAGGCACTCACGAAGAGTTGTTAGCGAATGGAGGTTATTATGCAGAGCAGTTTGAAAGACAGAGCTTAGAGGCTGCAGAGGGATAGAAACTCTTTATCTAGTACGTCCCTAATCTCCTTCTCAAAAACCATTCTACCGCAAGTAGTGCAAGTGCAATCGCTAGCAACCAAGGCCAGTCAATCAATGGACGGGTGCGCACGCTCTGATAAAGAACGGGCTTAGCGGCACTTTCTGAGAGAAGATCCTCTGTCAGACTATATAGCATTCCGGGTAAGACAAGTCTCCCCCCTTGTTGATCGCTTATTCGTTGAAGCAAGTTCCAATCGGCGGTTGTAACAATTGATTCTAGTTGACGAGCTTCAACATTGAAAGAACCAGAAGACGTGTAATTGGTGCCGTCATAAGATGTGGATGCACGAAAGTCATATCGACCAGCAGGTAGACGGCCTGCATTCAAACGATAGCTGCTCCCTACTTTATCCATTAAGAATGGATAGGCTGTACCGTCACTGTTTGTGATACGTAGATTTACATCAGGCTCGTTGATGAGTTGATAACTCGCATTGTATAGTTCCCCTTGAAGAGTGATGTCTTCACTTGTTGTATACAAACGTTCAGAAGCAGTAACCCTGAATGGGCGTTTGTCTTCACGAAGTGCGAGGTATTGAACAAGAGATGCTATAAGGCCATCAAAGACTTCTTGAGTTTGATTTTGTTGATACTCAGCCAAACGCCATCTCCAAAGACCTTGTCCGCTAAAGACACCAACCTTACTTCCATTAACTTCACCTGCTGCGAGAAGTGGGAAGTCCGTGTCTACTCTTCCGATCCTTTGCGTAAGAAGAACATCGCCAGTGGACAGTGCAGAGTAGTCTGCAAAAGGAGCGACAACTGGAGGCCAGCTTTTAATGGTTTGATTCCACTCTTCATTTAAAGTGAATAGGGTGAATGCTCCATTGAGTTTTGGGGTCACTTCATTCACTTGATTCCCTTTGGCTTTCATAGAAAAAAGCCCTTGAGCATCGTTAAGTGCGGTTTTATCAGAGGTTTTACCAGCTATAAAGAGCCTTCCAACTTTACGCTTATTGAGTTGCTTCAAAATAGCACTAATGTCTTTTCCAGCCGCAGGAAGGTTATGGAAGATTACTAAGTCGGCATCTTTAACTTCGTCTGTTAGGTTTTGCAGAAGCGTAAAAGAAGTCTGGTAGTTCTTGTTGCCTTCTAAACTTTGTCGTAAGGCGCTGACATCAGGATGAGGTGTTGCAGCAAGTATGAGTACTTGTTGACGTGCGTCAAGTACATCTATGGAAATCGTTCGTCGATTATTGACTTTGTTACGTTCATCTTTTGGCCCGCTTGCCTGAATTACGTAACGGGAAACTCCAGCTTTCTTTGGTTCCACTAAAAAGCGGGCAGTTTGAAAGCTTCTTTTAGATGTAATCGTAAGCGTTTTGCTGTCGAGTCTTGCACTACGACCGTTGGCTGAGACTTCACTTAGTGTGAGTGTAGTTGAACTACCGCTTAAGTTTGTGGCTTGAACGTCGACTTGGATCTCAAGTTTGTCGCCGAGGTATGAGATACGGTTGTAAAGAGCATCTACGATAGTGACGTCTCGTGCTGGAGTTGTGTCACCAAGAGGTATGGTAAATACTGGGGTTGTTAAGCCTGCAGAAGCATAGCTTGGATCGGAACCTTGGTTAAAGATGCCATCAGAAATAAGGAGTATTCCACCCAATAATTCGGGTGGATAATTGTCTTTAGCGTAATTGAAAAATTGAGAGAGGTCAGTTGCCTGATCGATGGTAGTATCAGGTAAACTCCTCACTCGTTCGCCAATACCGACACGTTGGACGTCGTATTTTTCGGATATGGCTTGTTGAAGTTGATCGATTTGAGGTGCGATGCTATCGACGGTTCCTTTGATGGAAGAACTCCGGTCTTCAGCAATGAGGAAAACTGGCTTTTGTGTACGTGTATCAACGTTACGTAGAAGAGGCCCGAGCAATAGAAAAGCAATCAGGCTCACAGCGATACCACGCAGGAGACCTAGCCCAAGGCGTTTGCCTTTGGATAGCTCGGATTCTCCGAAGTAGAGTAGTGCTGCAACAAGGATTCCAGCTAATGCGCAGAAAGCGACGTAGTAGCTGGGTTGCGTTAAGATAATCTCACCGTTCATTCGTCTTTGTATACGTGATGTAGGTGGGATTGTTGTGTAATCATGCGGCGTTTGCGTAGTTAAATCGGTTGGCCAAACGTACGGCATGTGAGATGAAGGAAGGCCACTGGTTTTTCGTGGTGGTGTAGGTTGCTGGGGCGACTGATGATTCTACCGCAACAAGGTGGTGTAAAATGAGCTGGTTTAGGTGCTTCATTAGCGTTGGTCTTGGCAGCGGGTGGTCTTCTTGAAGCTGGAGCAGCGTGAGGGGTGTTGTTGTTAGTTGTTGAAGAATTCTGAGTCTAGCTGGATGAGCTATAAGTTTGCCGTAAGTGGCGATAAGTTGCTCATTTTTATGGTATTCTGAGGAGCGCGAGTATGACATTATTGGGTGTTTTCGATTCAATGCAAATATAAACCTTTTGTGGTTTAATTTTAATTTGAAAACAAAATAAGCTGTAATTCCCAGTTGTTGCTTGTTTGGAACACGGTTCAGGAGCAGCACAGCAGCGCTATCACATGTGTATAATTCTTATTTGTCGCTTGTTTGGAACACGGTTCAATAGCGTTACAGCAGCGTCATCACATGTGTATAATTCTTATTTATCGCTTGTTTGGAACACGGTTCAGAAAAGTCGGTTGAACATCTTTGCATATAAATATTCTTTATTTGTCGCTTGTTTGGAACACGGTTCAATAGCGTTACTGTAGCGCCATCACATGTGTGTAATCCTTATTTGTCGCCTGTTTGGAACACGGTTCAGTAGCGTTACAGTAGCGTCATCACATGTGGGTAATCCTTATTTGTCGCCTGTTTGGAACACGGTTACAGAACACACCTTCTCCCTCACAAAAAAGTCATCCGCTCTGGCAAATGGCATTTTTGTTTTGGAGAAATCCCTACAAGATTGGCTACCAGTTGCTTATTCATAATAAGTGGCTCTATGGTTCTAGCGAAAGCTATACAACCACAGCTACCATATTCTTCAGACCCCCAAAAACTAACCGGTTAGGCAACAGCTTATTGCTTCACAACAGTCTTAACCACATCGCGATCATCTGCTTTAAGTACAAGCTGATAGATACCACTCGGAAGCTCCGAAACATCAACACGACCAGCATTAAGTTGAGCTCTAGGGATGTTCATCGAACGACCTAAGACATCAATGAAAGAACCAGTCAACCCCTCTGCATTTATAGCCTCAGTGAAGTCACTATCGTAGGCTATTCTCATCCAGCTCTCTGCAGGGTTAGGCCAAACTTGAACCGGCTCATTCGTGGCAATGGTTGAAGTTGAAGAGGTATTGGAGACAATACTCGGGTCTACCAAAAATATTGGCGAGCCACTGAGCTGGAGCGTAGAGGTCAGCGTTCTCGTAGACTTTGTTGCTTCAAAATCCCACTCCGCTACAACATAATTACCATTGAGAATGGCAGACGGAACTTGGTAATTTTCTGAAGGATATTCATTTCCATCTTGATCTGTAATGGCCCAAAGCATAAACGCTAACGAACCGTCTGGCTGACGGAAACCAACGCCATCAACACCTGAAGGCAGGTCGAGCATACGCGAAGTAGAACCACTATAATTTGCACCACGTAGAAGATCCGCATAGGTTTTATAAGCGACTCCAGTTTGTGTGCGGACAACGTCATCTATTTCAATATCCTCATCGTTGATGAATTCGTAAAAGCCCATGAGATCAAACTCAAAGTCTGCTTCGCTTATGCGGTGGTTGTCAGCCAGCTGATACGGGTGAAATTGAGAAAGTCCCCACTCTTGTGATCGCGCAAGAATCTTCAAAATGTAGTTTCGCTGCATCTCAATCGAACTGCGCTCTGCAGATTCCTCATCGAAATGCTTGCGAGGAAGGTTACTCTCCGTACAGATCTTGACTTTCTCCGGATATTGAACACCGTCGTATCCATAATCAGCTAGAACAGCCTCAAAATCTCGAAGCTTATCTTCCACTCCGATAAGCGCTTGGTCGGACGTGCGGGTGTAATCCCAATCACCTTCATCGTTGTTCCATTCTCTGAACGCCCCTTCTAAGTGCGGGTAGACGTGAAAGCTGAGACAATCGAAATAGGCGCCACCTCCAAAAGGATACTCACTGGTAACTGCACCACTGTTCGGCTCGTCGGTTGTGCGCATAATTGCATCTAGGAAGCTAGGAAAACCTAGGCCTCCGACAGCAACGTAATCATCGGGTTTCATGCGCTTAATAACCTCATAACTGATGCGCAACATCCGGACGTATGCTTGAATAGGTGCCTGAATTTGTATTTCGCAAGGGTCGATGTCATTGTCGTACCAGTTTCCTTCAAAACTGCGATTCTTCCAACCATTCCCAGCATAGTTGATGTCTGGCTCGTTCCAGATTTCCCAAAAACGAACTTCATCTCCATATTCTTCAACAGTCTTGTGAATGTAGGCTGCGTAGGTATTATTCTCGTTGTAGGCGGTGCCATTGTTATTGTCCCAAATTGGCTCCCACATCCCTTTGAATAAATTGCTCCGACTCCCTGAGCACCATTCTTCTGTGCCTCGCTGGTCATCAGATGGGTAGCCAATAATTGCCACGTTATTAGGTGCGCCTAGTCGCTTATATAGCTGGAATTCACTATCACGAACATCATAACCGAATTCCTCAAGGAACCAGGCAAAAAGTCCAGGTCTAACAGCGTTCACTCCAATGCCTGGAGTACTACCATCCAGCGTACCCATTGATATTCTTCCTAAGTCAGCATCAGCCCATTCGTAATACCAACCGAAGTTCATTCCTTGACCAAAGTCAGCATTGTACGCTGGGACTTCGTCTCTCGCTGTCTGTGCGAATGTGGTTAAGGCTACAAGTACAACGGCTAGAGTAGTAAGGGTTTTTAGCATTACGGAGATTTATGGGGTGTGGGCCTTAGGACAGAAGGAGACCTAACAAAATTCATTTCCGAATGGAAACAAATCGAGCTGAGATTCCTGATTTAGCGAGACAACGACTGCAATTTACCACAAGAGTTGACCAATTAGGTACTATCTCTCAATGATTTACACTATGAAAAAACAGTACATTATCCTGGCAATGCCACCTTTTTCAAGGTAACCTTTGTTACACGTTATTGTTCGAGCCTGGAGTATCCTTGTAACACAGATAATTAATCGTCGAAGATGTCAAAACGCGCTAATAGCTGGCTAGCCAGTGTGATAAATCTCAAGTGCCCTCATTGCCGCACTGCAGATCTTTTTGAAAAGAGTACGTTTTCGTTTAGCGAGCCATTTGAGATGCACAAGCGTTGCACAACGTGCAACACGAATTTTTTCCCCGAACCCGGTTTTTATTACGGTGCGATGTTTCTGAGCTACATCGTATTCAGTTTCCCATGCCTGTTTTTTGTGATGTTCTTACACTGGATATTGGGATTCGGTATCGTTGCCTCAATGGCCATGCTTATCGTAGTTGCTGGGATTGGCTTTATCTACGTTTTTCGGGTTTCGCGCTCAATTTGGATTCACATGAATGTGGACTACGACCAGTCCATAGGTGATGAGCTTGCGCGAAAACAGGTCTAGTGTTACTCAGCCTTCTTAGCTACAAACTCACGGGTGCGTGTCACCCACTCATATCCCAATAAAAGACCTGGTATATAATTAATCAGATCAAAAATGCGATACCAAGTTGGGTGTCCGGGAAGCATTAGCAGACTCCCAATAGCCATACAGCATGCAGCAAGAAGATAAGTCGTCCACTTTGGCAATCCACCCAATCCAAGTACAAGACCTCCTATAAGTGCTGCGATAAAGTGAACGAGTATCATCCCGAGATAAAACGAAGCGGGTTGGCGCTCCATAAAGCTTCTAATCCGCTCGGCATCCTGCATCGATTCAGATGGAAGTCCATCAATACCCAGTATCACTGGCACCAAGAACTCAAGCGCACTCATAGCAATGATGAACATTGCGACTGCGGTAATAAATATGAATACTTGCTTTAGCATGGCTCCACTTTAATAGCGATTAATGTGTACCCTTTAAGCGTTCTGGCTCGACAAATAGGTCGATCATGAGCTGCTTATCCGGATTTACGCGATATCCTGAAAAGTCGGTCATGCCTTCTTCACGAAGGACGTCTTCGTCAATCAAATGCAAGCCTGTTCTTTTGCTCGATAGCACTGCATAGGCGGCATCTGCCATGATTGCGGGGGTACGACTCATTTGCATCATTGTATCTCCACCTAGAAGGTTGTTCACTGCGGCAGTCGCAATGGTCGTGAGCGGCCAAAGGGTGTTTGCGTGAATATTCTTGTCATCCTCAAACTCAGTTGCGATACCAAGTGTGACCATACTCATTCCGAATTTGGAGATTGTGTAAGCAACATGACCTCCAAACCATTTAGGCTTGATATCAAGCGGCGGACTGAGTGTCAAAATATGCGCATGATCACTCTTTTTTAGGTGCGGCAGAGCTGTTTTTGACATCAAAAACGTTCCACGAGTATTGACCCCTTGCATGAGGTCGTATCGCTTCATGGTGGTTTCTTCTGTTCCAGAAAGAGAAATAGCACTAGCGTTGTTGATGACAGCATCGATGCCTCCAAATTTAGCAACAAGGGCATCAACGGCTGTTTGCACCATCTCTTCACTGCGCACATCACAAACGAGGGCGAGTCCGTCTCCGCCTGCAGCTTTCATTTCTTCTACGGCAGTATGAACTGTACCATCTAGCACAGGGTGTGGCTTATCGGTTTTTCCAATCACCCCAATATTTGCTCCTTCACGGGCAAGTCGTAAACCGATTGCTTTGCCGATGCCACGTGTAGCGCCTGAGATTAGTACCGTTTTGCCTTTCCAGTTCATGGTAGCAATGTAGGGTGCCTTCGGCTCAATAGTGAATTTTGAGATGGAGGAATATTTAATTTCAAACAGAACGCTACGTCCACGGTGACCTTACCCGGCTTTTCGGTTTAGACCTATACCGTTCACTAGGATTTATGCGGGTTTAGGCTTTCGCCAAAACAAGAAATGCATCCAATGTCAAAAGTCGACTTCGAGATATTGAAATAGTAAATTCGACTATTCAGAAAACTCGGCCATGATCACCTGTTTTACTGCGTTTCCATCCACTTCAGGGAGACCAACGGCCTCATGTACCCATGAAGGTGGATGATTGGTTAACTCGGCGAGTACGGTTTGCCATTCACCGTTTGGAATTGATTGACGTTGGCTTCCAAGGACCTTGTTTGCGACACGAAACCACTCGTATAAAACGATATTGAAGTGTTTTTGCGGAAGCAGAATCCCAGGAATTGCATTCTC
>CALDTK010000237.1 GCA_937924035.1 uncultured Saprospiraceae bacterium
TAAGGCATAGATATTCGCCCCCGCTAGCGCAGGCAGATTTGAAATGACATCGATTGTGGACTTTGAAGAAGGCAAACCTGCAAACGGAAATATCTGTAGCAAAACGATGATGAGTCCGACCCCACTCATAAATCCAGAGACCACTGGGTAAGGGAAATACTTGACGTAACCCGCAATATTTAAAAACCCAAAGAGTACTTGGAAAGCTCCTCCGAAGAAAAACGCCAGTAGGATGACGCCCATGCCTGCTTCTAGGCTTCCTGTAAGTTCAATTGCTCCTGCAACGAGTGCCGCAGATACCACCGTCATCGGACCAGTAGGTCCGCTTGCCTGCGTAGCCGTACCTCCAAAAATCGCCGCAAAAATTCCTACAGCAATTGCGCCATATAGTCCAGCCGTAGCGCCTAATCCTGATTGTACACCGAACGCAAGTGCTAAGGGTAATGCGACAACGCCGGCAACCAAGCCGCCAGTAATGTCGCCCTTTAAATTGCTGGTGTCAAAGATTTTATCGGACATGATACTATTGATTTAAGGTGGAAGATAGTGACAGAAGCTGAGCAGAATTTCGAGCTTGAAGCATCTTGCAGCTTGTGTAGAGATTAAGCCTGAACTTGCCGTTCTTTACCGCATGTCTAACCCCTTTGTAAATCGAGCACTTGTCAGAAAGGGGGCTCGTAGCTTTGCTGATCGGAGAAGACCAGTGGGGCATACAAGGTGGGGGCAAGCCTGGCTCCGGCCTCTTCAATTTGCCGATGAACAAGGCCGATTGGGGCGGGGTCTAACCTATGCCCAACAAGGGGCTGTTGAGGGAATTGTTCTTGCGGAGGCAGGGAAAATAAGCGCTAAAGTGAAGGGCTCACGTCATGCACTATACAGCGTTCAGCTTTCGCTAAAACCCTTCACAAGCGACCAAATTACCGACCTCGTAACGGAGATAGCACGCAGGCCGGCTTTGCTAGATTCACTCTTGTGTGGGAAGTTGCCTGAAGGTCTTGAGCAGGGTGTGGCTTCGTCAACTATTCAACTCTTTCCCAAGACGTTCAATGATCTCAAGATGCGCTGCAATTGTCCTGATTCGGCAACTCCGTGCAAACACCAAGCAGCAGTACTCTATCAACTGGCCCAGCACATTGATGATGAGCCAATGCTACTGTTTACCATTCGAGGGCTTGATTTAGGCCAGCAGTTGCAGGGGCTGATGAAGGTGGATGGGATGAAACCGATTTCTTTGGGGAAGCAAAAGTGTCGCCTGTTTGGAACACGGTACACGAACCACCCAGCGCAAAAAAATAAACTTGAATTTTCGCTTAAATCAGAAGCTAATTTCAGTACCCTTTGGCGACAACTCCTCCCGCAGCAACCTTCCTTTTTTCAAGGAGGAGACCTTTCGACCTTGTATCATAATTACCTTAAGAAAGCAAGTGACTTTTGGTCAACCTATTCCACTGATGAACCGGAGAATAGTGCCAAGGTGTCCTTGTTTAAAGCATACACGTTTCACCCATGGCAAGTCAATGATTTTCTGATCACGCTCGACGCTGGAGGCAGTTTTGAAGATGCGCAAATTTTTGATGCTTCCGCCAAAACCCTCATCACCTTCACCAAAGAAGTAGAGTTAATTGCATTTGCTGAACGTATTGGCGAACGCTTACCCGTCCTCGCGAAAGCCTATCAGCTCGCAAGACAATTGGTTCAACAAGTTGCTGTGGTGCCCAAACTGTTGCAACTCGATCACTCCACGTATCGAGTCCGCTGGCAAGCAGCTATCCAGTCCCCAGAAGTGGCCGCTGTCATTGCTCAGTTTCATGCATGCGAAAACCTCGCACGCTTTGTTCGCTACAGGGAGCGCGTGTCTCGAGAGGAGTCCGATGAGGAATATCGCGCAAGGTTAGGTCGAGAAATTGAAGCTGATCTGGATGGGAAAGTGCTTCAAGAAGATCCACCCAACTACCAGTATCGATATCCGGTAAAGGCAGATGCTGTCCATGCACTGCTTGGCGTTTTTCTCCGCCCGATGATGCTCGCTGGAGTTGAAGCTGTTTTTGCGAAAGCTGAATTTCCAAGCGTGCAATTACTGTTCCTTGGACGTCCAATCGATATTTCAAATACAGGTGACGGCGATCTCGTTTTGGCAATACAACTTTGGCTTTCTCGCTTGAATCAGCGATCGGGTGCTCATCACCTCGCTATCCAAGTGGAAGAGATTGATGATGTCGTCGGGGCATTTAGTGTGCGTATTTTGGTCATCTCCAAAGATTCTAATACCCCAGACCCCAAGTCGGTTTCTAATATACTTCTAGGAGAGGAAGGTGAGAATCTACGGCTACATGTTCTTAAAGATATTGGATTACTTGCAGAACTTTATAGGCCACTCGACTTAATTTCTAAGCCGCCATATGACGTCGATTCAATTCAGATTGGTGGGGCCGAATTTGCTAGTTTTGTCTCAGGTATTTTGCCGGCGCTCAAATTGATTGGTGCGCAATTGTTGCTTCCTCGTGGTTTAGAGCAAGTGGCTCGACCAAAGTTGACTGCTGTCGTGAATGCGACTCAAGATGCTTCAGTCGAAAAAAAGCCTGCAGGATTACTTGGCCTAAAGGCACTTGTTCAGTTTGATTGGCAAGTGTCTATTGGGAATGAGGTTTTATCGCAAGAAGAGTTTGAACAGCTGGCAAAAAACTTCGAGGGAATCGTTCGATTGCGAGATGGGTTTGTCTGGTTGAGAGCTTCGGATACAGAACGTTTGCTCGATCGCCTTTCACGACCTCCACGTCCTTCTGCACCTGTCATGGTTCAATCCATATTAAGTGAGTCTTGGCAGGGTGCTCCACTTCGACTTTCTGATGAGGTGTCGGCCTTTCGGCAAAACCTGATAAAAGAGCCTGCTCCTGTTCAGGGTGCATTGGATGGCTTGCAAGCGACGCTTCGACCTTACCAAGAAGTTGGATTTTCATGGCTACTTCGCAATGCTGACGCGGGTTTAGGCAGCCTGCTTGCCGATGACATGGGGCTTGGCAAGACGTTACAAACGATTGCGCTTCTTGAGCATTATCGTGCTACCGTCGGTTGGACAAAGTCACCGGCCTTGATCATTTTGCCAACTAGCTTAATTACCAATTGGCGACGCGA
Organism: uncultured Saprospiraceae bacterium; assembly: GCA_937924035.1. Lineage (GTDB taxonomy): Bacteria > Bacteroidota > Bacteroidia > Chitinophagales > Saprospiraceae > CALDTK01. Next base: position 3,133 of record CALDTK010000237.1, read on the forward strand.
ATTGACACGATTCGCACCTGAATTGAAAGTAGCAATCTACCACGGGGCGTCAAGAAAGGTGCGCGATTTCGAAGGAGCTGATGTTGTACTTACCAGTTACGGCACTGCTCGGTCTGACACTGAAACGCTACTAGCCATTTCATGGGGAGCATTGATCATCGACGAAGCCCAGCAAATCAAAAATCCAAACGCAGCACAAACAGAAGCGATAAAGCAACTTGAGGCTCCTGTTCGCATTGCGTTAAGTGGTACACCTGTTGAGAATCGCCTTTCAGAGTATTGGTCTGTACTAGACTTCGCAAATCCTGGCTATTTAGGCCCACTCGAACAGTTTGAAGCGATTTATGCAAAGCCCATTGAGCAGGATCGAGATCAGGGTCAACTATTGGCTTTTAAGCAAATAACAGCACCTTTTATTCTTAGGCGACTAAAGACCGATAAGTCGGTCATTAAGGATTTACCTGAAAAAATTACGCAGGTAGAGTATTGTGCATTATCCAATGAGCAAGCCGCCTTGTATCAACAAGTGGTAGATACGCAGATGCAAGAATTGGCTGCTGCCGAGACGCATGAAAAGCGTGGTCGGATCTTGAAGTTTATGACCGCGGTAAAACAGGTCTGTAACCACCCACATCATTATTTAAAGCGAGGGACCAAAGCGCTAGAAGCCAGCGGCAAAGCACGTAGAATGATAGAGTTGGTAGAAGCTGCACTTGAGGTAGGTGAACGTATCCTCATCTTTACCCAGTACCGTGAAATGGGCGAACTAATCGCAGAGATGTTGGAAGGTCGATTGGGCTGGAAACCTCCTTTCCTTCATGGGGGCCTATTGCGAGCAGAGCGCGATGACATGGTGAACGGCATGCAAAACGACGGGCCGCCGATTTTAATTCTCAGCATCAAGGCTGGCGGTACGGGGCTAAACCTAACGGCTGCCAATCACGTCATCCATTACGATCTTTGGTGGAACCCCGCAGTTGAAAGCCAGGCCACGGATCGAGCATATCGCATCGGGCAGCAGCGCAATGTGCAGGTGCATCGCCTCATCTGCACAGGCACCTTCGAGGAACGGATTGACATGATGCTAGCCCAAAAGCGAGAACTCGCCGACATGACGGTAGGCGAGGGCGGCGCTTGGCTGGGCGCGGTGATGGAGGTGCTAGATGTGATATAGAGCCTTAGCAATGCAGGGTCCTGCGGATTGCCAATCCGCAGGACTAGACACTATGTTGTTTTCAACAATTTGTGTTATGTTGCTGCCATGCTAGTTTTAAAAGCCCAAGATGACAATCTTCCAAGTTTTCGCACAGCTCGTCGTCGGCCTCATCTTTATCCAGGTGGAGGCACTTTTATGATAGGGTTTCGCTTAGCTGGTAGTATCACTAGGCCTGCCATTCGTCGAGTGCATGAAGTCGTAGAAAAGTACGGAATACAAATACCGCCAAAAATTTATTGGGAAGCGACGGCAGAAGAACGCATCGGGTTTCGGCAGGCTATGGAAGGGGCTACGGATCGACGATCCTTAAACGGTCCTTTTCATCTGCATCACAATGAAGAAGTAAGAAAAGTGATCCAAGAGTCGATTGCTTATCGAGATGGGACCCATTGGGAGGTAATCGCTTATACGCTAATGCCCAATCACGTTCATTTGGTCGTCCGACACATCCATCCAGAATGGCACTTTGGAAAAGTTCTTCAGCATTTTAAAAGGCATACAGCTAGGCAATGCAACAAAATTCTAGGGTTAACTGGTCAAGCTTTCTGGGAAGAGGAGTCATATGATGCTGTGATTTTATCAGACGAGGCACTAAAACAATTCGTGAAGTATACGCTGCTGAATCCTGTCGTATGTGGCTTAAGTAAGGGATGGCAAGATTGGCCTGGTAACTTTCTGCAGAAGGAGCATTGTACTAGTAAGTAGTCCTGCGGATTGCCAATCACAGGATGGCTAGTACGGTTTTACCAACCATACGGTCAGTTTACGTATATTTACCATCCAATCGGTCAGTATGCCTAAAATCAAGATCACCAAGGAAGAATTGTTAGCACTTACGTGGGACCTCGTTCATCAGAATGGCTACCAGGCAACCTCCATCGCTAAAGTGAGTGCAGCGGCGGGTATCGGTAAGGCTGGAGTACTCCACCATTTCGGTACCAAAGAAAACATGATGTATGAGGTCATTCAATGGGCACGCGTCAAATTTAGGGAGTACGTCTTGTCAGCTTTTGCCAAAACTGGAAATGATCACAACGGTAATCCTTGGACAGTAGAAACCCGTTTTGCGGAAGCATTCAGACGGCAGGTACGCCTCGTACGACGCGAGAATGCCGGCTGCTTCTTTGCCAACAGTATGCTAGAGGTGGGTACAGACCCTGCCTTTTCCAAAGAACTTGAAGGCTTCTTTATCGATTGGACAGGAGCAGTAGAGCGCCTACTGAGCGAGCGGTTTGTTTTGGCGGAAGCTAAAGAACGTACCTATCGCCTCTGGACGGACTATCAAGGTTCAGTCATGCTGTTCAAGACCACAGGCGATCGCGCTCATTTGGATCGATATCGGGAGCGTTCGGTTGCTAGCTTTTCGCATCCTATTTATTTTAATCTTGAATCTATTTCAGAATGAACCGAGCAATACAGCTTAAGGCTTTGGGCTATTGGTGTAAACTGAATGGCCTTTTTGGAAAAGACAAGGTCGGAGAAGCGGCCTTAAGGCAGTTTGTAAAACCTCCAAAGCCAAACATTAGACCGAAGCAAGACCAGTTTCTAGATCTTTCAAGGCAGTCCGCCGTGCTATTCGAAGGAAAGAAGATTGCGGTTTATGAGTGGGGTGATCGAGACGCGCCATATATTTTCAGCGCTTATGGCTGGGCATACAATGCAGGCCGCTGGCGTCACTTCGCCCCTGCACTCGTTGAGGCAGGTTATCGATTTGTAGCACTTGATTATCAAGGTCATGGTCGTAGCGAGTATGCAGAATGCGATTATCCGACAATGGTGCGCTTGTTGAAGCAAGTGCTATTGCAATTCGGTCGCCCCGAGCTTTTACTCGCTCATTCATTTGGAGCTGGCTTGTGTATGGGCTTGCTTTCAGAAGTTGATCAACATCTGCACCCTAAGCGCTTAGCCTTACTTGCTGGCTTTAGTGATGTAGAGTACATTTTTCGCCAATTCGCAGGTGCCCTAGGTTTTAGCGAAAGCCAATACCAGTCGCTGGCCAGAGCTGTAGAGAGGCGCACGGGAGGAACGATCGAAACATACGATCCTGCACGTAAGAGCCTTGCACTTGGCCATATCCAAGCATTGATAGCGCATGATCCTAACGATGAGGTTACCGCTTTTTCGAATGCAACAAGGCTCGCCGAGCATTATCCGGACGCCTATTTATTTGAGGCGATAGGAGCTGGACACGGATTTACGGAGGCAAGCACGAGTGAAGCTATTTTGAACTGGCTAATCAATGCTGAAGCCCCGCCAACAGCCAAGAGGTTGGAGCCGAGAATGAGTCCACCACACTCAGTCCAGGTTGTTGATAGTGACTATTTCAAGTAGTTCTGAAAGGCGTCGACTTAGGAGGATAGTATAAATGGACGAGTTCGTGTAAGATATACACGTACCTTTGCGCATTTTTTCACGTAAGTGCCGCAGGTATACGTCCTAATGCGCTACTTATTTTCTGCAAGCTGTTTTTGAATTTCCCCCAAATGGAAAAGCTCCTCAACCTGTTCGACTTCAAGCAAAAGGTCGATTACAAAACTGAAATCCTTTCTGGACTTACAGTTGCTCTTGCACTTGTTCCAGAGGCTGTTGCCTTTGCATTGATCGCTGGACTTTCACCGATTACGGGTCTGTACGCTGCTTTCGTGATGGGGCTAGTGACGTCTGTTTTGGGCGGGCGTCCAGGAATGATCTCTGGAGCGACAGGGGCAGTCGCTGTTGTCATTGTTGCCTTAGCACAATCACATGGTGTCGAGTACATCTTCGCTACAGTAATTCTTGCAGGTATCATGCAGATGGCAGCCGGCTTTTTGAAGCTTGGTAAGTTGATGCGTCTGGTTCCTCACCCAGCTATTTTTGGTTTTGTAAATGGGCTCGCGATAGTGATTTTCATGAGCCAGCTCGTCCAGTTCAAAAATGAGGATGGGAGCTGGATGACTGGTGAAACGATGCTGATTTTCTGTGGGTTGGTCGCTTTATCGATGTTGATCATCTGGGGCTTGCCTAAGATCACCAAGGCTATTCCAGCAGCACTTGCAGCGATTTTAACGGTCTGGGGTGTTGTACTCGCCTTTGGTATTGAGACGAGTACTGTTGGCGATATGGCTGGACCTGCAGGTATCAGTGGTGGTTTTCCTCCTTTCCATATTCCAAACGTTCCGTTCACTTTAGAAACCCTAAAGCTCATCTTCCCTTATGCGGCAGTAGTAGCTGGCGTCGGACTTATCGAGAGTTTGCTTACACTCAATATCATTGACGAGATTACTGAGACACGCGGTCAGGGTAATCGTGAAGCAGTGGCTCAAGGCTTGGCAAATACGCTATCAGGTTTTTTCAGTGGAATGGGTGGATGTGCAATGATTGGCCAGAGTCTTATTAATATTTCTTCGGGAGCGCGTGCCCGCCTATCAGGTATCATTGCCTCTTTACTACTACTCAGTTTCATCATGTTCGGTGCAAGCTTGATTGAAATGGTGCCGATGGCTGCACTCACAGGCTTGATGATCATGGTTGCCATAGGAACCTTCGAGTGGGCCAGTTTTGGTACCCTGAATAAGATGCCGAAGAGTGATATCCTCGTGATGGTGCTCGTGACGTTAGTGACTGTATTCCTTCACAACCTCGCCCTAGCGGTAATAGTAGGAGTAATCATTTCTGCGCTTGTGTTTGCTTGGGATAACGCAAAGCGCATACGTGCTCGTAAGCGTATTGATGAGCATGGCGCAAAGCACTACGAGATCTATGGGCCGCTATTCTTCGGCTCTGTACAGGTGTTCACCGATAAGTTTGACGTGCTAGGCGATCCTGATCATGTCGTCATTGACTTCACGGAGAGTAGGGTAGTGGACATGAGCGCTATCGAGGCCTTGAATCGCCTCACCGAGCGTTATGAAAAAGCTGGTAAGCACGTAGAGTTAATCAACCTTACGCAAGACTGTCGAGGCCTTCTTGACAATGCAGATAAGATTATCGGGGTGCACATTGTAGATGAAGTGAAGCCTCGGGTTAGTGCGGTGTAGTACCTCTATTTCTCTTCGCGAAATAGAATCTCTTAGCTGCTAGGAGAATTCCAGTTGTTTGTACTTATGCTTAGTGAGGCTGAATATCTGCCGTTCTAGGAATGGTTTGATGTTGTATCTTTTACTGCGCTACTCCAGTATTTAGTAGTTTCAGCGCTTCCATGAAGTACTGTTTTCTATCTATCTTACTAGTCGTAGTCGTTTCATGTAACCTGAAGGAAAAGGACGCCGGGACGATTGAAGATTCATCAAAAAGTGATTTCAATTTAGACTATGCCTTCTTTACTGCAGGGCATGCCTATGGGCATCCGTCTGAAAAGCACGTAGGTCTGCATACGCCGTTCGTGAATCAAATCCCGTTCATTAATGAATATCCAAACATGGAGCTTGGAGTTTTGACGGGCGATGTAGTACGCCGTTCCACACAAGCGTATTGGGATTCAGTGCAGGTTGATATTAGTCGATTTTCGATGCCGATATATATCGCTGCCGGTAATCACGACAGAGGGGAGATCTTTGAAAGCCTCTATCCCTATTATCATTCATTTTGGCGAGAAGATGATCTATTTATCATCCTTTCTCCAACCGATTGGAATATAGAAGGTGAGCAGAAAGATTTTCTAGTCTCAACGCTTAATAACGCAAAATCAAAAGCGAATAATGTATTTATTTTTTGCCACGAACTAGTATGGTGGTCGCCTGAGAATAAGTTCAAAAATATTAAAATAAACTATAAGCCTCACTATCCAGGGTCTTCAAATTATTGGACAGAAATCAGTCCGATACTCGAGGCGTACTCGAATAATATAGTTGTCTATGCTGGAGATCTGGGTGCTACAGATCTTGTTGATTCCTATATGTACCATGCGTACAAAAACATCACCTTAATTGCCAGCGGTATGGGTGGTCACAAAGCAGATAATATCGTAATCACAGAAGTAGCTTCTGATGGTAATGTTAGGTTTAAGCTGTTGAAAATTGATGGAAAACCTCCCGTTGTCTTGGCTGACTTGGAAACGTATACATTACCTTAAGCCGAGACTAGAGCATACCTCTAGAGTGATTAATACGGATCGTTAATTCTCGAATGAGTTCTGAATTAAATGACTTAATCTCAGCGTACAATCCAGCTGTGTATATCAGAAACCATACGATTGGGAGACCTGCAAATACCATAAGAATACCTAAGTCAATTTTATCTTGAAGCAGGAAAGAGGAAACTCCTGAAATCAACACTATTGCCAATAGTCGATAATGAAGATAAAAGCTCGCTTTTTGCGTAGTTTTTACCTCAATTCTTTTTTCGGACTTCTTGTAGTGAACTCTACTCATTATCTCAGGAGAATTGCCTGATGCATCATGCTTGAACCAAGCGGTATTTGGGGTGACTACTTTTCTAAGATAAATTCCTTGAATAGCCCATGGGCGCTCCCGTTCGAAGGAGTGTACAAGACCCTCTAAAGATTGATCATGAAGGTCGACTTCGAGATTTGCCCTTTGGGTGAATAGCTTTTTAAAAATGTTATACATGTTGAGTACGAAAGCTAGTAATTTAGGGGAATACTGAATGCTCAAAATTTATCACCTTGCAGCATGCGCCATCTAGTCTACTGCATTTCAACTCTTCTACTTCTACTTGTAGCTTGCAAAAGTGAAAATGCTAAACACAGTGCAGAGATGTCTGCTCCTGTTTCTGGAATTCAAGTCATTGACCCCGTAAATGGTTTCGGATACGAAATTCTCGACCCGGCCTTAACCGATGTTGTTGACACAAAAGCACCTATCGAAATCCTTGCTAGCGGTTTTCAATGGTCGGAAGGGCCAGTGTGGGTACCTTCGATAAACTCGTTGCTCTTTTCCGATGTACCGAATAACATCGTCTACCGTTGGGGGCCTAAGGACTTAACCGAAAACGGAAAGAACGCATTTCCTCGCCCAACAGCTGTGGTTACTGACAAGGGTACTATTCTAGGTGTCGACACCTTTCTATATCCATCAGGATACGTCGCAGATCCTGGAATGAAAGGTGAGGCAGGGGCCAACGGATTGATATTAGATGGTCAAGGTCGACTTTGGTTGGCGCAACACGGTGAACGTCAAATCGCTGTATGGGACGGCATGTTCGATGCGACGACGGCTTTCGCCAAAACAGCTTACACTTCTGTCATAAATAATTACAAGGGAAAGAAATTTAATTCTCCCAATGATTTGGCCTTGGCCGGTAATGGAGACTTATACTTCACTGATCCTACTTACGGAGTCGACAAAACCTTCGGTGAGGAAGCTCGTGAACTTGATGTCACAGGGGTGTATCGCGTAAAAAACAACGAGTCAGAAGCTGAGCTACTCTATAGTGGCCTTCTACGTCCAAATGGTGTAGTCATGACCAATGATCAAAAGCACTTCATCGTTGCCAGCTCCGAACCAGCGCGTTCTCTTTTTATGAAGTGCTCTACGAGCAATGAGCAAATGTCAGATGAAGAGCGATGTAAACTCTTCGCCGATGTCACTTCGCTTCGCAGCGACGATAACCCAGGCAATTGTGATGGTATGGTCATGCACCCCAACGGAATTTTGCTTGCTACCGGTCCGGGGGGCGTACTGTGTTTTAGCGAAAGCGGAAAGCACTTAGGAACTATACGCACAGGTAGACCAACGGCCAATGTTACCCTCGGTGGTCCTGATGGTAAAGACATTTTCATAACTGCCAATCAGCTACTCCTGCGGGCTCGGGTCAAGTAGAAAGCAATTTTCAGTCACTTATTCCTATATTTAAGCAGCCAACTGTCCATCTTAAAGTCTTCTAACCACCAATCGTATGAAAGTTCTTGTACCGTTTTTCGTTTTCTTGTTCATTGCGTCTGCCAGCTTTGGCCAGTTTGTAGATAACAAGCGATCAGCCTTAGTTGTAAAACGAACAGCTACTTGGTGTAACCCATGTGGAACTTGGGGTTGGGATCTTTGGCAAAATTTGGCAGCAGACAGCGATCTCCCGCCACACGTTGCAATTCAAGTACACGATAGTCCAAGCTCGCAGTTGCACACTCCTTCAGCGACAGACATGACTTCATTCTTTGAGGCAAGCACAGGCGTGCCTAGTTTCTATATCGGATCGACTAATCAGACGCAAACAAATCAAGGATCGATATCCTCTTCAGCTACGCTAACCCGCTTGAAAGCCCTCGTCAATTATTACGGTAATCTCGATGCTGAAATAAACGTCGGTTATGACGCCACTTTATCAGGTGATGTTATCGATATCAATGCTAAAGTCAAAGCGTTCGATGACATTAACGGTGAGTATTATCTCAGCGTTTACGTCTTGGAGAAGGATGTAGTAAACTACCAAAACGGACAGGGCAATGATGCGGTCCATAAGTTGATCCTGCGTGATGCGATCACACCAGATGGCTACGGAGAGCTCATTCACAATGGAGCGATTTCAGCTGGAACAGACTTTGACTTCAGTTACAGCTACACAGTGCCGCAAGGATTCAATGCTGAGAATGTTAGGCTTGCAATGGTCGTTTGGAAAAAGGACGGGAGCACATACTTTCAAGAAAGTGCATACTCAGTGAAGGAGACCCTGACTTCATCTACCAAGCAAGCTTTTGAAGAAAAAGCAGCCTTAGAGGTATTTACAATTGGCAATTCAATTTCATACAACTTCGCTCCAAAGCAAGGAGGAGATCTACGTGTTGATCTCGTTAATGTAAACGGTCAAGTGGTACAGCCACTTTTCTTTGGAAGTGTAGATCAGCAACTGCAGCGTACGTTCTCTGTAAATGATGTTATTCCAGGTCTCTATTTTGTGAGAAGCAACTTTGGAGGAACGATCAAAACAGAAACTGTTCGCTTCTAAATTTTAGAACCGAAGAATCACTTCTTTATCTTTTAAAGCGTGTTCGAGGAGCGAATCCTCGAACACGCTCTTTTTTTGCTGACGAAAAAGGCAGTAATACGCTTATATTAACCGCATGATATTACCGTTCAACCTCAACGAATGGGTCGACGAGCACCGTCACCTGCTCAAGCCACCTGTCGGCAACAAGCAAGTCTATATTGACAACGAAGACTTTATCGTGATGATCGTCGGAGGCCCCAACGGCCGCAAGGATTTTCATTACGAGGAAGGAGAGGAGCTATTTTATCAGATCGAGGGTGACATCACCGTCCGCATCATGGAAAATGGAAAGCCCCGTGATATCAAAGTACGCGAAGGAGAGATGTTTTTACTTCCACCACGTGTGCCTCACTCGCCTCAGCGGCCTGCAAACACAATCGGTTTGGTAATCGAGCGCCATCGCCGACCAGGTGAAGAAGACAAGCTTATGTGGTTTTGTGAAAATTGCCACCATCAACTCCATGAGGCAAGTTTTGCCATGAGCGATATTGTTAAAGAGCTTCCTCCAATCATGAATGCCTTCATGGATAGTGAAGAGCTCCGTGCCTGCGATAATTGTGGTGCTCAAATGGAGCGCGTATAGCCGCCTATTGATATCGTTATTTTGAAATTCATCCAGCGGTGGTTTGTTACGTCTTAGACTAAACAAATCACCGCTTTACTTTGCGCTGTGTCCGTGATTTACTTTGCAAGTGACTTACACCTAGGTGTAGATGCACGCGTTTCTTCTGAGGAACGTGAGCGCAGCTTCGTACGATGGCTTGAGCAGGAAGTTGCTCCCAATGCGGATGCGCTTTATCTGCTGGGTGATGTATTCGAATTTTGGTTTGAATACAAAACAGTAGTGCCGAGAGGGTTCGTCCGCATTCTTGGTGCCTTGGCCGCGTTGAGAGACCAAGGTCTAGATATCCAATATTTCACAGGCAATCATGACCTCTGGATGCAGGATTACTTTCCCAAAGAACTGGGAATACCGCTTCATCATAAACCGCAGGTTAGAAGTTTTGACGGAAGTCGATTCTTAATAGGGCATGGAGATGGCCTAGGCCCGGCAGACAAGGGGTATAAACGGATGAAGAAGGTTTTTCGCAATCCGCTGGCACAGTGGGCTTATGCGCGTCTACACCCGAATTTTGCAATTGGGCTTGCTTCCAAAGCCTCGGAATTAAGTCGATCGAAGACTGGAACCTCGGAAGATAAATTTTTAGGAGCAGAACGCGAATGGCTGATTCAATACTGTGAGCGTAAGCTTTCGCTAAAACCAGACCTCGATTACTTCCTTTTTGGTCATAGGCATTTACCAATCGATTTCACCCTAATGAATGGAAAAAGTCGATACGTTAATACAGGGGATTGGTTGAAATACCAGAGTTATGCAAAGTGGGATGGATCTTCCCTAGCAATCCACTTTTTTGAGACTGAGCACGTTGTCTTTCCATGAGGCTTGCTCAAGCATATCTGTTTTTGGCTCTTTCGATGCTGATTGCTTGTGCTTCACCTCGGAGTGCCACGCCTTCAGCTTTCGCCAAAACTCCCCACACGAAGCTTCAGCAGGTAAGGGACACCTTTATCATTGATAGCCGAGACACCATATTGCTCGATGCAATTGGTCAACTTTATCACTGGACAAGCGATAGCCGGATTGAAAAGGTGAGTACCGCTAATCAAATCGGTCAAGCGGATACAACACGCTACCACTTTCAAAACCCGCGCCTGGGGCAATTAGCATCAGTAGATTTTACTAATCCGATTCGACCTTTACTCTTCTATCAAGATGCTCAAACGGTTGTTTGGCTTAATCGCAACCTCTCCGAGCTTAGGAGTATCAACTTATTGGACTTCGGTTTTACGGCTATTGATGCTGTGGCCTATGCACCCAATGAAGGACTTTGGCTCTTTGCTTCTGACCAACAGAAGCTCGTGCAAATCGACATGAATGGCAAGGTGCTTTTTCAAAGCGTAGAACTAAGTCAAGCCTTCAATCAGGCTATACGAGTGAAGCAACTAGTAGCCAATACACAGCAAATAGCTATGCGCACACAAACGGATCGCCTACTGCTCTTTGGACCTTTTGGCGCATACCGTTCGGAACTGCTTAAAGGCGGGTCATCACTGCATTTAGTAAAAGACCGTCTTGTGTATTTTGAAGGATCAGAGTGGTGGGCGTATCGAGGTCAACATGTCCCAATAGAGCCTATTCTAGAAAAAGCAGCAAAGCACTTGGTGTCTCTGAGAGCAGACTACGCGCTTTACCGAAGAGGTAACAGATACTGGCGAGAAACAAGTACTTTTTAACGTCGAGTTTCAGATACAGAACCAACGTTCGAGATTTATCTGAGTACCCAGCGTTGGATACCTTCCTCATTTAAGAGAATGAAGTCTCCAAGCAGAGCTGCATAGCCTTCTCTGATGTCTTCTTCAAGTTGAAGCAGGTCTAGTCGGTCGTTTAGGTTTCGTCGGCTAAGTCGAAGGAGTGCTTCAGGACGAGAATTCGAAGACAAAAGATATGTTTGTCCTAGTCGTTCTCTTCGTGCTTTTCGTTCAGTGAGCTGAGCCTTCAATTCGTCGTAGGTCTCAAAGGTCAGTTTTAGATCGAGTACGGCATCTTTGAATTCTCGTTCTCGCTCACGTCTCTTGAGTTCAGTCTCAAACTCTTCTTCGATACGTTTAATTTTTAACTCATCAAGTTGACGGATGTGGCGCTCTCGTCTAGGAAAGGCAATGCTGCCTCCCACGCTCCATAGTTCCCGGGTTAGGTCGTCAGGGTCAGGAGAGCTGCGATGTTCAACTTGAAGGAACTTTAGAAACGCAAGATTTTCAGCTCTTTCAAGTGCCATCTCCGCATCTATTTGTTCAATCGTTGCCGCCTGATCAGGTGTTGCTGAAGGACCTTCATCGCTAAGGGCTACAAGTCGAAATCGAATGTCTTCAAAATTTAGAAGTGCACTTGGCTGGACAGGAGGATTGATTGACTTCTCTAGAGACGCAAGTTGCTTAAGCCGAAGCGAAATGTCCGCAAGTTCGTCCTCCGCATCCAAAACCTTTTCAACGTCATAACCTGGCTCAACAACGCGCAATCTGGTTACATCAACCAGTCGAGATTGTACGTGGAAAAGTGTGTCAATGAGTTTTGCTTCTCTAACATCAGTAGCTAGTTCAAATAGTAAGGATAGCGCATCTGCTCTACCATCACTACGTGCCTCTTCGCCGATGCTCTTCAAGCCAGCGCGTTGTGCATTTTGAACCCGTCTTTCAGCTTTCCGTACATGAGGCATCTTGGGGTCTCCTCGCAAAGTGTAGCGTTGACGGTTAAGCATAAACTCATCCGTTTCAGATCGAATCTCGACTTCTTCAAACCACCCAGGGATATATTTAGGAAGCTCATCTTGACTTGGTGTTGAAGGAAGATTTGAATATGCGTCCATCCACTTAACTAGAGCCTTCGCATCCTGACTGATAACCTGACCGAAAAGAGCAGTGCTCGGTAGTAAATTAAGTACTACTACTGCCGCCAAAAGTCCAATAAGCTTATTTGTGAAGGGACTTTGATTCATGACTCCTTGTCTACGAACGTCAAAACAACTTTCTCCTTTTGAAGAAATGGATTATCGCTTGGAATGCTGATCAGTACTTCTCGACCGTACGTTTTAAAATCAACCATTCGGCGTAAGCGAGATGGAATCTCAACGATCCGCGAGCCTAGTCCCGTAATGACTCCAATTTGGTTGGTTTCTGGACTCGTAAGTGAAGTAATCTTGATTTTGTCACCCACCTTAGCTTCAAGGATACGATCCTCATGGATGTAGCCTTTTACCTGCGATGGATTAGGCTCATAGAAGTTGATCAACGGTGCAAAGCTAGATTTGTGTTCAGCAATTTTGGCATTGATGCTACCTATTACACCATCGCCTGGAGCCTTTATCTCATAAACGACTTCTTCTTGAGAAGCGTCAAATTGTTGTTCGGCACGAAGACGACTCATCTCGACATCGAATGGTTTTTCTGAAAGGTTTTGCTCCCTTTGCAAAGCTGCGCGTTGTTGCCGATAGGATTGTTCGAGCTCTTCAAGTTGGCGATCAATGTCCGCCAATTGGTCTTGAACTGGCGAATACGATGGGGTAGTACCTGAAGGCGTTTCCAAAACGGCTTTAAGCAATTGCTCACGATAGGCCGCTTCTGAAGAAATTTCTTTTCTTTTCGCCCTTAAGGTAGCCAAGTCTCTTGCGTAATCAACGCCAAGCTCTTCTATGTCTGAAGCGATTTTTCCTTTGGTAAGTCTAGACTCAGCTCGAAGCTCATCAATCCTAAAATCTTGATCAGCGAGTTGATCTTTACTTCTAGCTCTCGTTACAATTAAAAGCGTTTCGCCAGACTTGACCTTATCTCCTGGCTGAACTAAAATTCGTTGGATTTCTACAGGATAGTTGAAGTTTATCTCAGATTCATCTGTCTCGGCGAAACCATAAAATTCGTCAACCTGACGCTTATCCATGATAGTGGATACCCAGGCCAAAGCTCCGAAAGCAAGTAGCGCAAGAACGAAATATGCTGCAAACGTTCTCATGTTATAAGGTTTCTTTTCCTTGTTCGAATCGCAATCGCTGATCGATAATATCGGATAGCTTCTCTACATCTTGAAGGAGATCCTGAGCGTTTACACCTTTTTTGAGCAAAAATGTGTAGTTCAATTCTTGTGTAGCGTTCAATTGCTTTTTGGTGCCTTCCATGCCTGGAGGTAAAGGCTTTGGCTTAGTAAATCTAAATTCATACAACTTGTATCTAGTTGTATACTTTTTCATGAGTTCTTCTACTTGCTGACGCATATCACTGTCAGGCTCAAGGTTTATTCTCAAGTCCCCAACAAGTTGATTTGCCACATGGTCTCCTTGCCAAGCCAAAGCGAATGCTACGATGCAGAAACCTAAGGTGCCTATAAAGGCGATGGTAAATCCAAAGACACCACAGGCAATTCCCGCTGCTAATGACGCGAACATAAATGCCATGTTGCGTGGACTACTCAGGCTGGTGCGGAAACGGATGATCGAAAGCGCTCCAAGCATACCAAGGCCACGCGCGAGTGAATCGCCAATGGCTTGCATAATCATAGTTGCCACAATAGAGATAAGTGCAACTCCTTGAATGAACTCTTTTCGCTCGACAACCTCTCTACTTGTCAGTCGATAGGTTAAAACCAACATGAAAGAAAGAAAGATTGAAGCGAGAATCGAGACAACTATAGCAAGGGTAGTATCCTGATTAATCTCGTTAGTAGTAAATAAAGTCTCGAACATAAGTTAAGCCTTCAATTTTGACGGTCGAGCTTGCTCCCAAGCCCATGCAGAACGCATAATATCTTCCAAACTGTATTGTGGAGTCCAACCAAGCTCTTGGTCGGCCTTCGTAGTGGTCGCAAAAATTGCAGCTACATCTCCGTCTCGTGGTTCAACTATTTTATGTGGTAAATCCTGGCCTGTAACTTTTTCGAAGGCTTTTACTGCCTCAAGGACTGTGACACCATCACCTGAGCCTAAATTAAAAATGGATGGGTTGTTTGTGCTTTTCGTTGCAGCCTTCTCTAAGCCAAATTCAACGGCCCTAGTGTGTGCGCTGCCAAGATCGCTTACATGAATGTAATCTCTAAGACAACTGCCATCTCTGGTAGGGTAGTCGCCTCCAAAAACGGTTAATTCCTTTCGGTGTCCTGCGCCCACTTCCATGATGATAGGCACAAGGTGAGTTTGCTCTAATTGAGGAGCTTCTCCAATCTGGCCGCTAGGGTGAGCTCCTGCGGGGTTGAAGTACCGTAAAATTACGCCCTGAACACTTGGGTTTGCTCTAACAAAGTCTGTGATGATTTGCTCTCCCATTTGCTTGGTTCGTGCGTAAGGGCTTTCAGCTAGTCCAAATGGCGTTGCTTCAGTAACAGGAAGTTCTTCCGCATTTCCATAAACACTGCATGAACTAGAAAAGATAAATGTCTTCTGGCCATACTTCGCCATGCTTTCCAATACATTAAGCATGGAATTTAGGTTTTGACGAAAGTAGGTAATTGGCTTCTCTACGCTTTCTCCAACATAGATGCGGGCGGCAAAGTGAATGACTGCCTCAGCATCCTTGTGCTCTGAAAAAACCTTATCGACTGCCGTGGCATCAGTTAAATCGATATTGTATTGAGGCACCTTGCGGTCCACCAATTCTTCTAGGTGTCGCCACATTACTTGATGGCTATTGAAGAAGTTGTCTATGCAAACGACCTCATGGCCTTGCTCGATAAGGTTTACGACCGTGTGAGAGCCGATATAACCAGCGCCTCCGGTAACAATTACTTTTGCCATAGTGTCACGTCTATTACGAAATACAAGTGTAGTCCTTATGAAGTAGTTATGTCATAAGTAGCTCAAAGGAAAAAGAACTTTCTTAAACAGCTAGCGAACAGGAATACGAGCCATTAGACGAGTAAATCATGCCAATTCCTGTGCATTAGAGTCCTTTCGGCAAATGTGAGTGCTAAAAAGCTAGGCTAGGCGTGGTCCTTGCGGTTGTCTGAGCAACACAAAAAGAATCTATGAAAACGCTACTCCACACCGTTCCGCATCGCGTACAACTACTATTGGTTTCTGTACTACAACTTGCTGTTGCTTACGCATTGGTTATGTTATGATGTCTTTCTCTTGGTAGGTTGATTTTATTCAGCCATGATTTGACGGTTTTGAGCTTTCTGCAAAAGCTGATTCATACCTATCGGTTTTCTTTACAGAAATGATAAGCTCTGATAGTACACTTCCTGAACTTCTTGCGCTTGTTGAACCAATTGCGAGAAATGCTGGAAAGGCAATTCTCAAGGTATACGAAAACGATACCTTTGAATTGAAATTGAAAGATGATGAGAGCCCTGTAACGACTGCTGACCTTGCATCTGAGGCTGTGATCAATTCCGGCTTAGTATCATTAAAGGACCAGTATCCTATTATTTCCGAAGAGAGCGAAGATGTTCTTTATGAAGAACGAGCTTCGGCAGATCGTATCTGGCTGGTCGATCCTTTAGATGGGACAAAAGAATTCCTCAAGCGCAATAATGAGTTCTGTGTTTGCATAGCTCTCATCGAAGCAGGAAGGCCAATTTTGGGAGTAATACATGCTCCTGTATCTGCAGTTAGTTACATGTCAGCCAAGGGGCATGGTGTGAAGGTGATAGACTCAAACGGAAATGTAAGAGAGCTTTCGCCAAAACCTGAATCACGAAAAGCAAAGACATCTAATCTGCGTTTTGGCGTAAGCCGAAGTCATCTAAATCAAGAGACGAAAGACTATCTAAACATCTTCAGTGAGCCGTTGAAAATTCCCATGGGATCGGCATTGAAGTTCTGTGCAATCGCAGATGACGAAATGGATGTTTACCCGCGTCTTGGTCAAACCATGGAATGGGATACCGCAGCTGGTGATTTAATCGTGCATGAAATTGGAGGTCAGTTAGTTCATGCAGCTACTGGTGAGTTGTTGAAATACAACAAGCCAAACCTGCTAAATCCTAATTTTATAGCTAAGGGTTGGCGGTAAACTCTCCTGACGCATATTTGTGAAATGCTCTCAGCAGTCATCATTGCTCGAAACGAAGCCGATAATATTGAGCGGGTCATCAACAGCTTACTCGGAGTCGTTAGCGAAGTTGTCATTATTGACAGCGGAAGTACTGACGGAACCCAGCAGCTCGCGCATGCTCTTGGAGCTAGAGTAATTGAAACTGAATGGCGAGGTTACGGCCCAACTAAGAATTGGGGGGCGATGCAAGCCACAAATCCATGGATTTTAAGCCTAGATGCTGATGAAGAGTTGAGCGATCACTTGCGAAGAACAATTGGCCGACTTGATCTCGATAAGCTTGCGATTACCGCTTCTGGTGCGGTTCCCCCTCGACAGGTGTATGGTTTTAAGCGGCTCACCAAGTTTTGTGGCAAGTGGATTCATCATGGGGCTTGGTCGAGGGATGTCGTTTGGCGTATCTATCACCGAGATCATGCGCGATGGAGTGAGCGCCCAGTTCATGAAACCTTAGAAACGATTGGAGAGACTCAAGAATTGCAGTTGGCTGGTGAATTGAAGCACTACAGTTTTCCTTCTCTCACGCACTATCATAAAAAGCACGATAGCTATGCACAGCTCGGTGCTGAAGCACTTTTGGAGCAAGGAAAAAAAGCGACTTGGGAAAAACAGTACCTCGCTCCAATTTGGAGAGCGTTTAAGGGCTACGTTGTTCAAGGAGGTTGGAGAGATGGTGCTGCAGGATGGCAAATAGCAAAGCTTGATTACCAGCATGTAAAGGATAAATACAGCAGACTCAAAGCTTTGTCAGACCGCGTAAAATAAATTTCGAAGTTTTGACGAGAGACCAAGTCTCCCTTCAATCTTACATAAACATATTGACAGTCAGTCAGAATCACATTTTAAGAAAATGTTATAATTTATAGATCTGGGAAATAGAAATACGAAAGACTAACGTGATGGTGTTATTTTTGCACAAGTAGGCTGAACAGCCTCATTATGAAATCATCTCTCAAGGACTTAGGTCCTACATTCTCTAAGTTTCTCAGCACCCCTTCTGTGTCACGATTTACCTTTCTACTCGCTGTCAGTGCCCTTGTCATGATAACTGCTTGTGGTGCCTCTCGCAATGCATCAACTGAGGCAGCTACACCAGTTGAGGTTGAAGATCCTTACGCAAATTTCTTTGTTGACTTCATACACACAGATAAGCTCACCGTAGCTTTAGAAAGGGCTAAGGCTGAGAATAAAATGGTTTTCATTGACTTTTATACGAGTTGGTGCCTGCCGTGCAAACTCATGGATGAGGATGTTTTTACGGATAAAGCCTTCGGTGATTACATGAATCAACATTTCATCAGTGTGAAAATTGATGCAGAACAGGGCAACGGTCCGAACCTAGCAGCTCTATACGAGGTGAAGTCATATCCTACTCTTCTTTTCGTAGATCTTAACGGTCGTGTAAAATCTCGTAAAGAGGGAGCTGCCTACCAAACGGAGCTTCGTCGAATGGGTAATGAAGCTAGAGTTGCGGGATTGTAAACTCGCAGCAGGTGAGGTTAACTGGCTGTATTACAATTGGTTGTAAGCTTTTTAACTCTATCCTTCTCTTACAGTAGCACTATGCTTTCGGCTTTATATTTGCATTGTTTCTATATGTAAGGTGCCTGCTAACTGTGTTAAACTTCTTGTTTTCCACGCTGCCGTGTACCGATTTTACGCTAGTACGTTGTGTTGTAGCCGGATAAAAGCTTACTTTTGGTCGGTACACACGCTTTCAACGGAATTTCCTTAGCGTACACATATGTTGCCGATGATGAAGAAGATTACACTACTGTTCAGCGTTTTTTGCCTGAGCTTAAGCCTGTTTGGTCAGGACATCCACTTTTCTCAGTTTTACTTGAGTCCACTAAATCTCAACCCTGCATTGACGGGTGTGATGAATTGTAATGTGCGTCTCACGGCAAATTATCGCAACCAGTGGGCGAGTATTACCCGCGGTGGTGTTTACAACACAGCAAGCGCGAGTTACGACCAACGCTTTACAAGTGGTCGCTATGATTATTTCGGTCTAGGTGCAACTGTTTGGAATGACGATGCGGGTACAGGAAACTTCGGTACAACAGCATTCAAGGCGTCAGGATCTTACGCAAAGCGAATGGCGGGTAGCCGAAGCTCTTCGCACTACTTAAGCTTTGGATTTGAAGGCGGCCTTTCTCAGCGTCGCATTGATTTTGCCAACCTACGTTGGGGCACTCAGTGGGACGGAGCTCAGTTTGATGAGACGCTTTCTACAGGTGAAGAATTCAATCAGCCGAACTTCACGTTCTTTGATGCATCAGCAGGACTTCTTTGGTTTAGTAATTTCGGAGATGATGCAAACCTTTACATCGGAGGAGCATACCACCACTTGAATCGCGCGAACATTTCTTTCGATGATCGTGAGAATGAGCAACTCTACAGCCGCTTCACAGCACATGCAGGAGGTGAAGTTCCACTTACTGATAATTTGAGTCTTGTTCCTGGTATCATCGCGATGATTCAAGGTCCTTCTCTTCAGGTGAATTCAGGCGCGAGCTTTAAGTTCGGACTGGGGAGCAGTCGTTTTAATAGTCAAGCATTCCACTTAGGAGTTTGGACACGCATCGGTAATAAGGTTGAGAATGGTATTACGAATGATGCCGTGATCTTATCTACCCGTTTCGACTATAATGAGTACACGCTCGGTTTTTCTTATGACCTTAATGTCTCACCACTAACTGCTGGTTCTAGCGGACAAGGTGGTTTTGAACTTGCGCTTCAGTACAAGTTCTGTGGTAACGAAAGAAGAGGTGTTTACTGTCCTAACTTTTAAGGTTAGATAATTCTAAACCTTCCTCTTTCGAAAGAGAAAAACAGGCACTCGGCAATGGCGGGGTGCCTGTTTTTTGTTTATTCCTTACAGGTTTGTGTACCAAATCCCTCGTGTACGACGTACTTTAGTGCATCGGTGACAATTTCGCCTATTCACCCCCCAATCAAACCCTTTATGTTCGGAGGAAAACAATCTTCAAGCGGTAAAAAACCAACAGCAGCTCCAACTGGCGGCGGTGCTGGATTGAATAGCCTCGTAAAAGGCACCCACATAGAAGGAAAGATCAAGGCGCCTAGTGATATCCGCATCGAAGGAACTCTTGACGGCGACCTTGATTGCCAAGCAAAAGTGATTATTGGTCCGAGCGGCTCGGTTACTGGAAATGTAACTTGCCGTACAGCTATGATCGAAGGCAAATTTGAAGGGAACCTTAAAGTTTCTGAGCTACTAGAGGTGCGAGAATCTGCACGTGTCGAAGGTGATGTCACGTACGGCAAAATTAAAATCGATGCGGGAGCAATGCTCATCGGCAATATTCAAATGACAGGAGGAGCGGGTAAATCAAAAACTCAGGAAAAAGCTGCCGCCGTTGCCTAATCCCAAAGCAGAACTTGAGGACAACCAACCTGCTGACGAAAATCTTCGGAAGCGGAGCGTCGAAGGAGCGAAAAGCTATGCCAAGTACTCAGGCCTAGCTGTTCAAATGGT
>CALDTK010000238.1 GCA_937924035.1 uncultured Saprospiraceae bacterium
GCAAATCCAAAACGCAACGAATTCAAAGTTCGTCGCCGATCCGATCACAATTCAACGCTTAAACAACTTCAAAATGACTGATCAATTTACATTCAAACTCATTGACGGAGATTTCTCACAAGAAGATGCAGCAGAAATCTTACGAACGGTTATTCGCACAAAGATTAATCACCACAAAACGCAACAATTCAGTCAAGAAGAGCGATTTGGTAAAGATTTTTTGAATAGCAGCTTTCGAATTAAGGAGCTACAGCATAGCTTAGAGCTTCTAGAAGGATTCATATCACAACCTGAATTAAAAGGAAGGAAAATCAGCCTCAATAGTGATGTTTCTATCTCAACTAAAGTAGTTGAGCCCCAATTTTCAGTCTGAGAGTATAGGCTTCGGTCTATAAGTGCCGCAACCTAGAGGGCCAATCTAGGGGGCGGCACTGTTGTAAATAGAGACTCGGTTAGCATGTGAACATGCTAACCGAGTCTATCTCAAGTTAAAAATGAATTCTTATAGCAAACAGCTATTCAAGAGCTGTTAGTCTATGGCATACAGAGACTGGATACCTGCGAATAACTCTTTTGAGTTCAATTTTAGATCAACGATTCCTCCTGAAGCGAGGTCAAATACCCAGCCGTGTATCGTAAGGTTGCGTGCAGCAGCATTTCTTTGGACTACTTCAGTCTTGTGAACATTGATCACCTGTTCTTGGACGTTAAGTTCAACAAGTCGACGGTAGCGCTTTGCCTCATCAGAAATTGCCTCGAGTTCTGATTGGTGTGTACGATACACATCTCGAATATTTCTCAGCCAAGGATTCAATACACCGAGATCAGCAGACTGCATCGCAGCTTTTACTCCACCACATTCATAGTGCCCACATACAATTACATGATCTACCTTCAGGTGTTCAACGGCATACTCAATGACGGACATCACATTTAGGTCTGCATTGGGTACCATATTAGCCACATTTCTGTGAACGAACACTTCGCCAGGCCCCATACCCATCAATTCTTCTGCAGTCACTCGGCTGTCAGAGCATCCGATGTATAAGATCTCAGGATTCTGGCCTGCGGCTAGCTTATCAAAATACTTGTCATCTTGACTGAGTTTGCCTTTAATCCAGGACTTGTTGTTATCAAAAATTGCTTTAAAATCCATTCGGGTTGTGGTTAAATTTCAGGTTTACCTGAATCGCTTAGAGAGATTTGTGGATCACGATCCTGTGCTGAATTGTTAGGATCAGGTCCGAGATAGGTGAAGGTAATGTCATGGTCTTTCGCGTGAATTCGAAAGTCGTCAATAACATCAAGCACATCGGGATCTACAGTTACTGCTTTTCGCCCATCAATGATTATACTAGATCCATCTGTCACATCATTGAGTGTCTGGCGGATACGTGCTTTATTAAGAAAACTAACGTGTTCGGATAGCTCCAAAACAAGTGTTTCGCCTTCACTGTGGCGACGCTTCTCTGAAAAATAAGGCGTCGAAAAGTTTGCCCAAAGGAGGAACATCGTTGAGATAGCCAATCCTATTCCAATACCAGTGAGTAAGTCCGTGAAGTAGATGGCCAAAACCGTTACAACGAAAGGGATGAATTGAGACCAACCTCGTTTGAATTGCTCTATGAAAGTCTTTGGATTAGCGAGTTTATATCCTACCACAAGCAGGACAGCTGCTAGACTCGCCATTGGCACGTAGTTCATTGCGACAGGGAATAGCAAGACGGCTGCGATTAGCCAAAAGCCGTGAAGAATTGCAGAGTTTTTTGAAGTAGCACCAGCTTGTAAGTTGGCCGAAGAGCGAACGATTACTTGTGTAACTGGGAGCCCTCCAATAAAACCGCTAAGCATGTTCCCAACACCTTGTGCCAGAAGTTCTCTGTTGGCCGGTGTTACTTCCTTTTTAGGATCCAATCGATCTGTCGCCTCTACACATAGTAGTGTTTCTAGACTCGCAACGATGGCAAGTGTAAGTGCAGTTATCCAAACGGGAGTTTTGGCGAAAGCTGACCAATCTGGAAAAACGAGGAGTGACCCAACATCTGAAAGTGAATCAAGCACAGGAATCGAGATAGTGTGCCCAGGTCCTAATGCTAGAGATGTCCCCTTAAAGGCGATAAATAATCCAACGCCAGACAAAACAGCCAATAGAGGACCAGGTATGTGCTTTAGGATATCATTCTTTTTGACAAAATCCGTTTGAAAGCCAATGATTAGCAGCAGTCCAACGATCGTTATGATGATGGATCCGGGATTAATGTAATCTAGCATGTTCAAAAGCTCAGAACTGGTCGTTTGACCATCTATTTGATCGTATTTAAAATCTCCTTCAGGCTCTTTGTCATAACCAAATACGTGCGGAATTTGCTTGATGAAAATGATGACGCCAATACCAGCCAGCATCCCTTTGATAACTGCATTTGGAAAAAAGTAGGCAACAACGCCTGCTTTAAGAGCACTCAATATGATTTGAATGATGCCAGCAAGCACTACGGCTGCCAGGAAGGTTTGAAATCCGAGTCCAGTGATTGCTTCTGCAACAATTACCGCTAATCCTGCGGCAGGACCAGAGACTCCCAAGCGAGAGCCAGAAATTGCTCCAACAACAATACCGCCGATGATACCGGCGATGATACCTGAAAGTGGAGGTGCATCACTTGCAACTGCAATTCCTAAGCATAGGGGAACAGCGACAAGAAAAACTACTAGGGAGGCGCTTAGGTCACGACCAAAGACTGAAATGTTACTCATAGAATGTTTATCATCAGCCAGTGAGGGGCGTAAAAAATTTCGACTGAAGGTGAAATATAGAGAACAAGAAAAGAAAAAACGGGGCTACGAGCAATTTGGTCTTGAATGAATCAATTTTGTTGTTGTTTTCTTGCTGTCGAGGAATGTCTAGTTTTGCAGGTGTTCTCACGAAATTCTCTACCCTAAAAGATAAAAATATGCGCAAAGCTTTGAAATGGATTTTAGGAATCTTTCTTATCCTTTTTCTTGTCGCCTCCATAGGCTTCTTAGTATTTAATGAAGCGAAGCCCACGGGAGTAATGGGTCCTCAAGCTGAGGCGCTTGCTGATAAAATGCTCGCGGCAACCAACAAAGCTGCATGGGATACGACTCAAACGATCTCATGGGATTTTGCTGGCAGGAATCAATATAAATGGAATAAAGCGCTTGATAGCGTTGAAGTTACTTCGGGCGACGTGCTCGTCAAGTTGCACACCAAAACGGTAACAGGTATCGCATATAGAAATGGAGAATTGGTTTCTGGATCTGAAGCAGAAAAACTAATTAAAGCTGCATGGAGTAACTTCTGCAACGATAGTTTTTGGTTGGCCGCTCCATATAAGATTCGCGATCCAGGTACAAGTCGTAGCCTTGTCAAACTCCCAAATGGAGAGAATGCCCTCCTCGTCAGCTATGACAGTGGAGGTGTAACACCTGGAGACAACTACCTTTGGATGTTAGACGAATCAGGATTGCCTACCGCTTGGAAAATGTGGGTCAACATCATTCCAATTGGTGGTATCGAAGCAACTTGGGAAAATTATAAAACTCTTCCCTCTGGAGCTGTAATAGCCCAAACACATCAGTTACCAATATTCACATTGGAGCTTTCAGGTGTAGAGGAACAGTAAGCTACGTGAAAGTTGATTGCCTATTCATATTGAGACCTATCTTATAGTATGCAACTCCACTGCTATGACCTAATGCGATCGCTTCATAAGGACATCTGAAAAAGAAGAAAATCACATTAAACAAACTTTTTGTTTTATATTCGACTTTCTTATTCATCTAATTATGCCTACCCCTTTCGCTGAAAGTTTTCTCTTGAATGACGTCGGTCGTCAATATCACGAGGTTGTTAAATGGGCCATTTTTGAATTAGATGAGACCGAGAAAAAAATCGCCCAACTACGTCAGCAGATAAAGGCTTTCTTTATGGACCTCACCGAAGATGGAGGTCAAAATTTCTCGAATCACTTTGCACGTATGCATTACGTGTCGCAGGCCGCTCAACTCAATCCTAGGCTGACCTACTACCTCCATCAATTTGAGCGGGAGGCTTCGTTATACTTGGCAGGAAAAGAAACTCGGCTTTCGCCAAAACATATTCTGTTATTAGGAGCGAAGTCCTTGATCGATGTCATAGAAGGTGTAATCAAACTAGCCTGTCCACCAGAGTTATCTGCCTATTTACCCAAAGACTACGAAGCCTTTCAGCTACAATCATACAAGGTCGCAGAATTCAGGCAGCACATTCGGGTCGTTGTCCTTGAGGACTTAGAAGCGAAACAACGGTTACGCGTCCGCATAAAGGATGATCCAAGCCTTGACCACTTTGTACACTACGGTCGTGAAGGTTTCAATGAGCAGTTTGTCAAGCCTGCTGTAAGAATGCTCAATCAGCATTTTGACTATCCCATTGAAGTCAATCTACTTGCCGTCGAAGTAGATTCTGAAGGTGAGCTCGTTCCTGGACACTTGATTATTGATCCAGATTTCTTGGTAGACATTACTGCGGTTTCTAAGTGTTTCGATGCTACTGGACCTGAACCGATGAAGTATTTACTCGGTCGAGTGACGCCTTACCGCAGCTCAGTAGCTATGATTGCTGGAAACGTCGCCAACCACTTTTTAGACATGGCACTTACTGGCCGTGGAAGGAGTTTTCGCGAAAGCTTTGGAGAAGTCTTTACCCAATACCCGTTACAACTAGCCAAACTTTCAGACGATGAAGTGCGCGATTTAATGCGTCGCTGTCAGGGACACTATACTGTCATCCAGTCTTGTTTAGACACCCATTTTGCTACCGAATCCATCGATCGTGAACAGGTGGTCGTTGAGCCTTCGTTCTACGCAGAACGATATGGGCTACAAGGTCGTCTTGATGTCTTTCAACCGCCCAGACACAGCCGAGAAGCAGCCATCATAGAGTTGAAGAGTGGTAAAATCTTTCGGCCAAATGAGCACAAAGTCAATCAAGAACATTACGTCCAAACATTACTCTACGATCTACTGATCAAGGCGGTTTTTGAAGACAAGGTGAGACCAAGAAATTACATCCTTTATTCGAGTGAAAAAGATACGCCCCTGCGTTATGCACCTGCTACCAAGACGCAGCAGTTTGAGGCTCTGGCAGTTCGAAATAAGATGATGACTATCGAGCGTCTTCTTTCCGTTTCAAAACCGTCGGAACCGTGTCCACTTGATTGGCTAACTCCCGAACGTTATCCTGCTGCTAATGGCTTTGTAAAGACGCAACTCGAACAGTTTTACGCAGCGTTCTCGAACCTAACCTCCTTAGAAAAGAAGTATTTCCGCGCGTTCACCGGCTTTATAGCTAGAGAGCAGCGACTAGCCAAAGTAGGAACACAAGACGAGGAACGGCTCAGAGGTCAGGCCATTTTATGGCGCGAAACACTTGAAAACAAGCTCGAAGGCTACGCTATTCTCCATGATTTGCAGGTTATGTCGACTGCGACCAAAGATGATTTTCCGGTCATCGGATTTCAGCGACCGCCTGCACCTGATGATGCAATTTCACTTACGTCTTTTAGGCGAGGTGACATCATCGTTCTGTACGCAGGTGATTCTCGGAAGCATGCCATACTCCACGGTCAGGTGTACAAAGGCACGATCATTCAACTTACAGATGAGCGCGTAGACGTACGCCTAAGGGCTAGTCAACCAGACTTAACCACGTTCCAAAAGCTGCCAAAGTGGAACATTGAACCGGACCTCTTTGATAGTTCATTTACACGACTTTACCGCAACCTAGCTGAGTTTGCCGCTGAACCTGTAAACGCTAGAAAGCTTGTGCTCGGACTTCGCGCTCCTGAGAAACCTGGAACGCAATCGATTCGCATTCCGACAGCGCTAACAAAAGAGCAGGGCACCATTTTTAAGCAAATTCTGAACGCTCGCGATTACTATGTTTTGTGGGGGCCTCCTGGAACCGGCAAGACGAGTATGATGTTGCACCATCTATGTGACCACTTCGTGAACAAGACCAAGGAACGCATACTTGTTCTTGCTTTCACCAACCGCGCAGTGGATGAGATATGTAAAGCGATCAGCAACATCGGAGGCGATATCGACAACCAATATGTTCGCATCGGTTCTTCGTTTGGATGCGCACCAGAGTTTTCGAGACAGCTGCTTCAGAATCGAATCAAAACCCTCAAGCGTCGGGGTGAGATTATTGAGCTGCTGCAAAACCAACGCATTGTTACAGGCACCTTTAGTTCGGTTCTGGGTAAAGGAGAATCACTTTTTGGCCTCGTGAAATTTGATCGCTTAATCATTGATGAAGCCTCGCAACTATTAGAGCCCGCAATGATCAATTTGGTTGCTAAGTTTCCAAGAACGGTTCTTATTGGAGACCACCGCCAGCTCCCTGCTGTGGTAACTCAACCTGAACAACAAACTAGAATTGACGACGATGAATTGCGCAGTATAGGGTTGACCGACATGCGTAATTCACTTTTTGAGCGCCTATATCTCAAATGTCAGATGGAGCATTGGGATTGGGCCTTTGGACAATTGACACGTCAAGGACGCATGCATACTCAACTTGCAGAATATGCCAACCAAGCTTTTTATGATCGTAGTCTCCGAGGTCTTGAACTAACGGAAGCCAGTCGCGATTGGCAACAGCTTCCGAATACCTATCCCTTACCAAATGAATCTCCGACTGAGCTTGAGCGAAAAATCTGTGAGCGTAGTTTCGTTTTTGTAGATACTGAAGTTGATCTAACGGATAAAGCTTTTCGAACCAATCAGCACGAAGCAGCGGCCGTAGTTGAAGTGCTCAAGACTCTCCTACGTATAAAAAACACTGCACACGAAACGCTCGACCCAAAACAAATCGGGATAATCACTCCTTATCGTGCACAGATTGCGCGTATCCGCTTGGCTATTCGCAATTCAGCTTTAGATCCTGAATGGGACAGCGTCAACATTGATACTGTTGAGCGTTACCAAGGCTCCTCGTATAAAATCATTTTGCTATCGCTTTGTGCCAATCAAGCAAGAAGTATCGCACGATTGAGTTCACTGAATCATGAATCTCGAGATCGCAAACTGAATGTTGCCCTTACCAGAGCCAAAGAGCGGGTAATCGCTTTTGGTAACGTTGAGTTGTTACGCCTTCACAATGCTGCTTATGCTGACTTTATCGAGTTTTGTGTAGCACATGACGGGATGGTTAGTAGTTGATAGCTGAAGATGATGGCTTCGCCTAATCCTTACGCACAGGCACATCCATCTTCCCTAGTACCATCTGTACAGTGTTACCTACACGCTCATTCATGAAACGCATTTTGCCTTTTCGTTGCTGTTCAACAACGATTTCGTCGGCGTGTCGAACGGTGACGAGTTCGAGTCCACGGCGAATGTCACAGGTGAAATTGTCTTCCAACGCTTTGATAAATCGGTCGACTCGGTCTTCTTGGTCATTGACAGAAATAGAGAATGAAATCGCCGAATTCTGCATCATATTCACCTGTAGCCGATAGTCTGCAATCTGGTTGAATAGATCTTTGAGGTGGTGTTCTGCAACAAAGCTGAAGTCTTTTGTAGAAATCTGTACCAATGCCTGATCGCGCTCAACAGTGATGATCGGAGGATAAGTAAGTGGAGCATTCGCATCAACGCGCGTACCAGCACCTGCTGGCTCTATAAAACTCTTGACATAGAGCGGTATGGCCTTGTTTTGCAGAGGCTTTATCGTCTTTGGGTGAATCACCTTAGCACCATAATAGGTCATCTCAATTGCCTCTCGATAGCTAAGATGATCAATCTTAGTAACGTTATCAAAAAGACGTGGATCGGCTGTCAATACGCCAGGTACATCTTTCCAAATTGACATGGATTCTGCATCTAGGCAGTAGCTAAAGATGGCTGCAGAATAATCTGATCCTTCACGACCGAGTGTCGTAGTTTCATTATCAGAGGTTGATCCAATAAAACCTTGAGTGACGGCGATGTAATTGTCCGTCAATACAGGTCGGACTTGAGTTTTTATTAAACGCTCTGTGCTAGACCAATCAACCCAAGCCTCGCGATGGAGCCCATCGGTTCGAATCAACCCACGTGCATCAAACCACTTCACATTAAGGTCTATAGATTGAAGGTAAGCACTCAGCAAGATGGAAGAAGCGATTTCTCCAATACTTACGATCTGGTCATAGACGTAATCATATTTCTGATCAAACGATTCTTCGAGTAGCCATTCGACTTCAACAAAAGCATCGTTGAGCTGTGCATATACTGGATGCTCATCTCCGAGCAATTCACGGGCGATATCATAATGACTTTGCTTAATCTCGTTGAGTTTGGATGTAGCAGTTGCATTATCGGTTTTGGCGAAAGCTGAGACGACCTGCTCGAGCGCATTTGTTGTCTTTCCCATTGCGGAAACAACAACAGCCAAAGGCCCCTTGCCCAGCGTTGAAATGATCGCTCCTACGTTACGAAGCCCTGCCGCATCACACACGGAAGCTCCTCCAAATTTGAATATGCGAATTGCTTCTGCCATAATTATCAGTTGAAGCGCGAATGTACACCGACAAACAAGCTACTTTGCAGCCATGATTGAGGCTACTGGCATCTCGAAATCTTACGGCGACTTAAGCGTCTTACAAGAATTAGATCTTCGAATTGAAGAAGGACAAATGGCAGCCATTGTTGGTTCAAGTGGAGCAGGAAAATCTACTTTATTGCATATCCTTGGGACTCTCGATACCCCCGACTCAGGTCAACTTCTCATTGGAGGGGTTCAACCATTCGGGCTTTCGCCAAAACAACTGAGTCGCTTTCGGAATGAGAAGCTTGGATTTGTATTTCAATTCCACCACCTCTTGCCTGAGTTTACAGCACTAGAGAATGCTGCAATGGCGGCTTATATAAAAGGTATTCCGGAGGCTGAGGCTAACAAATCTGCTCAAAAGTGGCTCGAGTATCTAGGCTTAGGTGATCGCTTGGAGCACCGTCCGAGAGAACTTTCTGGAGGCGAGCAGCAACGCGTGGCAGTTGCGAGAGCACTTATCAACAGTCCGAGCGTCATTCTTGCAGATGAGCCTACTGGAAACCTGGACAGTGCTAATGCGGAAGATTTGCACAACCTATTATTTGGTCTACGAAAAGACTTTAATCAAACCGTGATTATTGTGACACACAACAACGAACTGGCTCAATTGAGCGATCGTGTTTTTACGATGGCAGATGGAAAAGTTTCTGAAAGCGCTAAGCACTAACTGTAGCCTGCTGTGTGGTAAAAGCGAGAAATCTATCGAGGAATGCTGAGATAGATTTCTTGGCAGCCTCATCCTTAAGGTTGCCGCTTCCGTCAATCATCGCATCGATAAGACTTACAGGTAGGGATTGCGGCATCACGTTGGTTCCAAGGTGGTTGAGAACACTACTAAAATGATCTAGTCCTCTCAAATTACCCGCTCTCCCACTAGAGGTACCGATCAGACCTGCCGTTTTACCTCCAAAAAGAGTCTTGAAATCACGGACGCTTAATGCGTCAATAAAGAGCTTCAATCCTCCAGGAAAGCTTCCGTTGTACTCAGGAAAAGCGAAAACCCATCGAGTGGCTTTACGCATTTCAGCTGCGGCTTGATCTAAGAAGTAATGCTCTACTCCACTAGCGTACATTTCAGAATGAAGAATATCTGAAGGAAGATGCTCTAAATCAAGGATGACGCATGCTTCACCTTTTTCATTGAGGTAGTCAGCAGCATACTCAACGAATGGTCGAGTAAGATTTCCTTTACGATTTGAGCCTTGTACAATTACGATCATGGTGTTTTGCTGAAAAGCGAATAACTACTGATTGACATTTAGGCTAACGAACCTAGTCAAAAAAAGGTCTAGCAAAAATCATATGAAACTAACAACATGCTTTGCTAGATCGGGAGGTGGCTAGTTTAGGATATTGTACTTTCGCAATCTAAAACCATTAGACCTTCATGGGCAAAGTAATCGCAATTGCAAATCAGAAAGGTGGTGTTGGCAAAACCACCACTGCAATCAACCTTAGTGCGTGCATCGCTGTACTAGAGGCTAAGGTGCTTTTGATTGATGCTGATCCACAAGGCAACTCTACTAGTGGTGTAGGTGTGAATCAAGAAGAAGTTGAATTTAGTCTTTATGACTGTTTGATTGATGACGTTGCTCCACAGGATGCAATTCTGGAAACTGAGACTCCAAATTTGGACATTTTGCCTAGTTCTATAGATTTGGTAGGTGCGGAAGTTGAGCTTGTATCAAAGATCGGCCGCGAATACCTACTAAAGGAGGTTGTTGCTAAGGTTCGCGATGAGTACGATTACATCTTTATCGATTGCCTTCCTTCTTTAGGTTTGGTCACTGTCAATGCTTTAACAGCGGCAGACTCCGTGATTATTCCAGTCCAGTGTGAAATTTTCTCCCTTGAAGGTCTAGGAAAATTGCAGAATACCATTCGGGTAGTAAAGCAGAAGCTCAATCCTCAACTAGAAATTGAAGGGATTCTACTCTCGATGTATGACCGCCGTCTGCGTTTGGCAAAAATTGTTGTTGCGGAAGTACAGGAGCACTTTGGGAGTCAGGTGTATGATACCATCATTCATCGAAATTCGAAGATCGGGGAAGCTCCAAATTTGCATGTTCCGGTAATTTTGTACGATGCTGGGAGTAAAGGTTCGCGTAACTTCTTAGCGTTGGCGCAAGAGTTTTTAGGGAAGCAGGTGATTAGTGCTTAGTTGGGTGGATACATTAAGATAAATCCCTATTTGTCGCCTGTTTGGAACAGGTTACTTAAACGACTAGCACTAAGCTTCATATTTTAGAAAACCTTATCTGTCGCCTGTTTGGAACAGGTTACTTAAACGACCAGCACTAAGCTTCATATCTTAGAAATCCCTATTTGTCGCCTGTTTGGAACAGGTTACTTAAACGACCAGCGCGAAGCTTCATATTTTAGAAAACCTTATCTGTCGCCTGTTTGGAACAGGTTTTCACTTAATCCAACTTCTAATTTTTCAATTCCATACAACTCTAGTGCACTCCTAAAGCACCTAACTCAACTCAATCAAGTTATCTCCCTTTACTGTGATTCTTCCTATTGGCTCCAACACAACTCCATGCTTTGTGCCAACAGCTTTGACTTTCTCCACATCCAAAGGATCTACAGCAATCAACAAGCCCCCACTCGTCTGCGGATCAGCCAACAGGTAACGTTGCTCTTCTGTCATGTCGCCAAGGCCTTCTCCATAGCTTCGCAAGTTGCGCTTAGTCCCTCCAGGCACAGCGCCTGCTCTTAAGTATCCAAGAACAGCCGAATCATCAAGAAGAGGTACGGCATCGAAGTCGATTTCTGCAGACGTCTCACTCGCCTCACACATCTCAGAAAGGTGGCCAAGCAACCCGAAACCGGTGACATCTGTCATCGCGTGAATACCTTCAACTTGGGCAAGATCAACTCCAATCTTGTTAAGTTTAGTCATACTATCAGGACCGATATGACTGTGCTCTTCTTTGAGTAATCCTTTCTTTTGAGACGTTGCCAGAATACCAACGCCAAGACCTTTTGTAATGAAAAGCTGGTCGCCAACTTTTGCTCCTCCGTTGCGCTTGAGATTTTTTTCATCGACTCTTCCATTTACAGCCAAACCGAAAATAGGCTCTGGACTGTCGATCGAGTGCCCGCCAGCAAGTGGAATACCAGCTTCCTCACAAGTAGCTCTTGCACCTGCAATTACTTGACCTGCAACTTCCGGAGCCAGCTTGTCTACTGGCCAGCCAAGTATAGCAATAGCCAGTAGTGGATTGCCCCCCATTGCATACACATCAGATATTGCATTCGTAGCTGCAATCTTTCCAAAAGTGAACGGATCATCTACAATCGGCATGAAGAAATCGGTCGTAGAAATAATGGCTGTACCATCTCCAAGACTTAATACTGCTGCATCATCCCGATCTGCGTTCCCGACAAGTAGCCCTGGAAAATTGCCCGCCGTACCACTGTTCCCAATAATCTTTGAAAGTACATCTGGAGCAATCTTGCACCCGCATCCTGCTCCGTGTGAATATTGAGTAAGTCTAATCTGTTCTTCAGGCTTTACCATGGAAGCAAGGTAGAATTCTTGAGGTTTTTTGAATGTCTTATTTCAAACCTTCTTACATTCATTCTACTTGCGTGCACCATCTTTGCAGTATGTCCGAGCAAGTAAAACACAAAAAAGTTCGCGTTGACAAATGGCTTTGGTCCGTACGAATTTTCAAAAGCAGAAGCCTTGCTGGTGAAGTCTGTCGACAGGGCCATGTAAAACTGGACGGAAAAACGCTAAAACCAAGTACTGGCGCAGAAGTAGGAATGATCTTACGTGTTCGACGCAATGGTTATGACATGCAGTACAAAGTTCTGAAGCTCATAGAAAAACGAGTCGGTGCACCAATCGCAATTACGTGTTACGAAGATTTGACTCCTGAGGAAGAGCTTCGAAAATTCGATGATTGGTACATCGGTAAATCAGGTGCTGAACGTCGAGATAAAGGTACTGGACGACCTACCAAACGTGAACGTCGAGACCTAGAAGGATTCAAAGATGTGGATTCAAACTATGATTGGGGTTGGATTGACGAAGACGAAGATTTTGATTGAATACTAAAAAGCTGAAACCTTCTCCTTTGATCCTGGAGTGTATTTGTAAAAGCCTTCACCAGACTTTTTGCCCAAACGACCAGCTGCAACCATATTGACCAACAACGGACAAGGAGCGTATTTGTCAAGGCCGAACCCATTTTGCATTACGCGAAGAATAGAGAGACACACGTCCAAGCCTATAAAATCTGCAAGGTGGAGCGGTCCCATTGGGTGCGCCATACCTAGCATCATTACGGTATCAATTTCCTCTACACCAGCGACGCCTTCCCAAAGGGTATAGATAGCTTCATTGATCATTGGCATTAAAATTCGGTTGGCTACAAATCCTGGATAATCATTGACTTCGGTAGGTGTTTTACCTATCGCAGCACTTAATTCCATTATTGTATTTGTCGTCTCGTCCGATGTTCCATAGCCACGAATGACCTCTACCAATTTCATCACAGGAACTGGATTCATGAAGTGCATGCCAATCACTTGGTTCGGACGATTGGTCTGCGCAGCAATCTGAGTGATGCTAATGCTTGAAGTGTTCGTTGCCAAAATGCAATGTGTTGGCGCGACTTCATCCATCTGCTTGAAAATCTGAAACTTGATATCTGGATTCTCCGTCGCAGCTTCTACGATAAGGTCGGCATTCTTTGCAGCTTCCGCCAAAACAGTCGATGTACTGAGGTTGGCCAATGTCGAGTCCTTTACTTCCTGAGTAATTCGCTCTTTGGCAAGTTGACGATCTAAATTTTTCGTAATCGTTTTAACCGCTTTTTCTAAGGCTTCAGCATTTACATCAATTAGTGAAACGGAATATCCATGTTGCGCGAAAACGTGGGCTATTCCGTTACCCATAGTACCTGCTCCAATGACTGCTATTTGCTTCATAGGGTGAAGGTAAAAGGGAACTAGGATTTCTTATGCTAGAATTGGGCTGTTTTGCAACCGCTACATTACTTACTTCAGTTCTTCAAGTTTTTATGGATAGAATTCCTTCTCAGGTCCATGACTTCATCCAGCTGGAAAGCGAGTTTTGGGTTTTTACTGACCATGTCCATGACTTCATTCGTTTCTATCAGGATAATTCTGATATCTGTTGCAGCTTCGGCGGTCATACTGCTTTTACGGCTGCTGAGTATAGCAACCTCTCCAAAGAAATCTCCTGCGTGCAAAGTATTTACAATAACGTTTTGGCCGTTTTGGCCCTTTGATGAGAGCGTTACTTCACCATCTAGAATTACAAAAAGATTTCCTGTTGGGTCACCCTGTCTGAATATAACCTCATCCTTCCCGTAATGAAGCACTGTACTT
Organism: uncultured Saprospiraceae bacterium; assembly: GCA_937924035.1. Classification (GTDB taxonomy): domain Bacteria; phylum Bacteroidota; class Bacteroidia; order Chitinophagales; family Saprospiraceae; genus CALDTK01. The sequence continues at coordinate 13,964 of CALDTK010000238.1, forward strand.
CCATCCTTAAGATCATTTATATGAGCAGCTTCAATATCTAGAAAGCTAGGCAGACGTTCTAAACCAGTATCGAGTTGGTTATCGAGATCATCTTCAGGTCGCTTTCTTTTTTCAGCTCGGTGCAAAGTCAACTGAGGAAATGGTATATGCAAATGATGACGCTTAGCGGTATACCATACCCTCGTCATAAAGTCATCTGTAATCTCTTCATGGAACCTAAAGTCTGCTATGCCAAACTCGACTTCGTACTTGATGGATGACTCGCCATACTCTTGTGTTTTTACTTCAGGAGCGGGATTATGAAGAATATCGGGAGTGCTTAAACAAGTCTGAAGGATAGCCTTTTTCACTTTATTAGGCGGGTCTTCATAGGAAAACGCTAACTCAAGTTTTATGATATGAACTTTGGTCGGTTGACTGAAGTTGACGATCATTCCTTGCCCAATCATGAGATGCGGGAATACGATCATTTTCCCTTCACGGGTCACGATTCGTACAGCCCTCCAATTCATCTCAGTGACTTGTCCAAACTCATCTTCAACCTTTATCCAATCTCCTTCAGTGAAAGGCTTTTCGTAAACGAGAGCGATACCCGAAAACAAATTCCCTAAAGTATCCTGCAAAGCTAGACCCAAGACAAATGAACCGAGACCAAGTGCTGTAGCGAGACCTCCCAGTTCTACATTCCACACATAAGACAGTACAATTGCACCACCAGTAAGAACTAGCAAAACTCGAAAGATGTCAAGGAAAAGCTGCGGAATTTTGCCACGCCAAGTAGTCTTATCTGCACTCTCGAAAAAGAATCTATTACCAAGTGCCAATCCTGCATTGATAACAAGTACCCAGATAATGGTTTCAAGCACCCGAATACTTATTGCATCATCTTCAAAATCCAAGACCTTGATGAGGAGCACAACAAGGCCTATAAGTGGAATAACAAAATTTGTAATTGTTTTTATCGGCCGAGCTAACTCTTCGTCCTTTCTATTTAGAGAATACCCTAACTCATTAACAAAGAGTAATACAAGGGGAAAAATAAAGATTAGTCCTAGCCCCCAATACCAAAAAGCATCCAAACTTTGCCACCATATGAATAGATCCTCCATGATTATGTTTTAGGTAGTGCAGCAAAAACTGGCTCCTCAGATTTAGAATTTGGGACATTTTCGAATACGCAAAAATCACCTAGTTTTTCGACGAGTTCCTTAGAAACTAAAATCTTATGATCTATTTCAAGGTTGTTCATTTGAAAGACCCTATTAACGGTTTCACCCCATACGTCAAAGCTGAATCGATCTTCTCCTACGACGCCAGCGACCACGTCCCCTGTATGTGCACTAATGTGCAAGCTTAGTTCACAGTTATAATTTAGATTGACCTGGTCCATCAATTGACGCAATTCGCGCGACAGCTGAATGACTCGTTTAGCGTGATCTAATCTTGGCTCAAAAAGCCCACAAGCAGCAAAGTAGGAGTCTCCAATCGTTTTAATTCTTTCAATATGATTTTTACGGGCTGCCTCATCGAAAGAAGTCATGATCTCAGTTAGCATGGCAACCGATTTTGTCGCTCCAATTGTTTTGGCGAAAGCGCTAAAACCTACAATATCAACTACCACGAGAGATACGTTTTGATAGGTATCAGCGAAGCCTCGCTCTCCATTCTTCAAGCGACTGACAAAGCTCGCGGGCACAAAATTTAATAGTAGACTATTATTGAGATCAGATTGAGCAGCGATGGATTTTTTTTGCTTATCTAACTCTTCAACCATAACGTTAAAGGAGTCGCCTAGCTCTGCAAATTCATCTTTCGATTTAATTTCTACTCGATGCGTGGTTTCACCTTCAGTGATCTTTCTAGCCCCTTCTGCCAATTGATCAATCGGCTTAACGAATCGTCCTGAAACCAACAATGCTAGCAGTGAGATTAATAGCATTAGAACTGCCGTATACACGAACATGCTTCGATTGAATGCATAGACAGGCTCCATACTTTCGGCCTTATCCTTTTCTGCAATAATGACCCACTTCAACCCTGATATCTCCAAAGGAGCATAAGAACTTAGTACGGTTTCACCACGGTAATCCTGTATCATTTTCGTCTCTGCCTTGCCGTTCATAGCATCATCAACAGCTGTGGTCTTCACTCGTTGTGTGCGGATGGTAGTCCCTAAAGCCAACATTTTTGCAACCTCATCTTCGTGATATCCAACCTTTAGTAGATTCTTCCCATACGATTCAGGATCCTCCAAGAAAAACCTAGAAATGGAGCGCATTAAGTAATCTTCGCCTACTAAATAGGTTTCACCAGTTTGGCCTAGACCATCGCTTTCCCAGTTTCGATTTCCCGTCATAATGCGATTCAACTCCTCAATTGGAAGTTGGAGAACAAGTGCACCAATCGTCTCTCCGTGTTCGGAAAGAGGAACGCCAACAAAAGCAGCTGGTGCACCGAAAGATGGTCGATATGGCTCAAAATCGACCCACAGTGCGGCTTCAGAGTCAGGGTTGTCCCGAAGGTCTTTTACCAATTTTGCTAGATTGCTTGACCTGTATGGGCCTCGATATAAATTTGTTGCAAAATCAGTCTCTTTGTATACAGAATAGAGAATTTCGCCTTCCGCCAAATCAATTAGAAACGCATCATAAAAGCCAAATTTTTCTATGATCGTTTTGAAGTATGGATGAAACTTGATGTGTGCGCTATTATAAGCTGATCCGTCTTGAGAACTTAGAAGCTCGTCTTTTTCTCCACTTGGATTTGGGTTTTCAATGATGTACTCGTACTGCAAGTAACAAGCCTCTACAGTTCTAGGATAGTACAGTTCAATATCGTTTTTAACCTCTAAATTCTGGACCAGTTGTTCAACGAAATCTTGGTAATGCGTACTTAATGCAGGGCCGCATTCAACCTTAAGATCATCTGCACCTATGAGATTATAACCTTGCCTAAACTCTTTAGTCGCTTCAATTACCATGTCATTTTGACCTAGGATAGAAACAAGATTACCAATCTCACCCATGTAAGATTCAATCTGGTTTTTCTTCGCTGATTTGACCAGATTTAACTGGTCATAAACTTCGGCAGTGATGATTCGTTGACCAAACCTTGACCCCATAAAGCCAAGTGTCCCACATGCAATGAGTCCAACAAGGATGAACAAGAGCATGAGCTTTGTTCTAATAGTAACGCGCATATTCTTCAAGTCTTGAGGGGAAAGATATATGACTATCTCAAAAAACTTGATGCGAGAGACGTACTTCCTCCATCATTATATGCGTTGCAGTACTCACCACAAAAAAGAGCCCCCACCATAGGCAGAGGCTCCTCCAAAATTCGGTATGCTGAGATAAAAAAGCCAAAAAAGAGTAGCGCTAGGCGCAGTCGGCTCTAAAGCCCGTGCTGCTGTTAGCAGCTACTCATACACCCTATGTTGTTCATAGTTGAATTACAGGTCACGCTAGTGGCAGGGTGCAAACCAAAAGTGTGAATCAATTAGAATCAAGAGTCAGCGGGCGTGTTCAAACCCTATCCTGATTCACGTTTGTCATAGTTTATGTTTTGAGACCGTTTGGCAAGGTGGTCACCGTCCCCTCATAGCTACCGTGAATGATTTGAGAAAATTTAAGTGTTGTGTTTGTTCGTTTGTGCGTTACAATTAGGGTTAAGGCAAATCCCGCTTCAAATAGCCTTATGTACTGTTCAGAATCACCCAATTTGTGACGTGAAGTTTTAGCGAAAGCTTTCGAGCCTAAAGTGCCAGAGCCTAACAAATGCTGACAAATTGATAAAAATCGCGCAGTTCAAACATCAAGATTATAGGCTTTCAAAAACATGAAAAAAACATGCTTTTAGCATGTGACCTTGTTAAAGAATCACATACAAGCAGCCCTTTTCCATCTTTTTTCGCACTTTTTCTTCCAAATCTTGCCCTTGAAGTGGGCATAGCCTTTAAATTCTAGGACTGCTTAGTGTACATTTGACGCTAAGCCCAACCCAATTCAAACCTTATTCTATGCTTCTTGTCGCTGATAGCGGATCGACCAAAGCTGATTGGACCTTTATAGATGATGACGGTGTTCGAACTGACATCAACAGCATAGGTCTAAACCCAAACTTGCACACGACCGCTGAGATTCGAAATGTAATTGAGTCGGTTACCCCAGAAAACATCCCTACACCAAAAGTGAAGTGGATTTACTATTACGGTACTGGGATTTGGGATCAAATCCGAGCGGATAAAATTGGAGAAGTTCTAAAAGCAACCTTTGGGGATGCAAAAGTCGAAGTGAAGCATGACCTACTCGGAGCAGCGCGAGCAGCCTGCCAAGACAAGGCAGGAATCGCCTGTATTCTGGGTACAGGTTCGAACAGCTGTTTGTACGACGGACAAAAAGTAGTAGATAACGTGACCAATCTAGGTTGGCTACTTGGAGATGAAGGCTCAGGTGTTGATCTGGGCAAACGATTGATCCGAGGCTACAGCTACAGAGAATTACCCAAAGTTGACCGAGAGCACTTCGAAGAATCTACTGGTCATAATAGGATAAGCATAGGCAATGGGCTTTATGGTCCGTCAAACACCAACAGATTCCTAGCTAGTTTCAGTCCTTTTGTACATGACAACTTGGATCGACCTGCGATACGCCAACTCGTTGAAGATTCTTTTACAGAGTTTTTCAACCGCCACGTACTCAAATATGAAAATGCAAGAGAGCTCCCGATTAGCTTTATCGGCAGTATTGCCTTTCACTATCAAGAAATTCTTCGTCAAGTTTGTGACAAGCTAAACTTGAATTGTCGTAACATCACGCAGAAACCTATTGACGCCTTAGTGGACTACCACAAGGACCAACTCCAACACCCCGCATGAGTAAAGAAATTAAACGCATCGCAGTACTGACCAGTGGAGGGGACGCTCCTGGAATGAATGCAGCCATTCGTGCTGTAGTACGTGCAGGATCTTACCACGATTTACACGTCTACGGCATTAGTCGAGGATACGAAGGAATGATCAACGGCGATATCCAGCGTTTGGAGCCAAGAAATGTAGGAAACATCATCCATCGAGGGGGGACGTTTCTCAAGACGGCTAGGAGTACAGCTTTCCGCACTCCAGAAGGTCGCAAGAGTGCACACGATTCACTTGTAGCGCACGATATCGATGCGATGGTTGTAATTGGTGGTAATGGTACTTACACAGGCGGCAAGATTTTCGGTGAAGAGTATGACATCCCTATTATAGGCGTTCCAGGTACAATTGATAATGACATCTGTGGTACAGATTGGACCATCGGCTACGACTCAGCTGTGAATACAGCGATGGAATGTGTCGATCGGATTCGCGACACCGCTGAAAGCCATAGTCGTACTTTTTTCGTTGAGGTTATGGGGCGTCATTCTGGCTTTATTGCACTGAGCACGGCCGTTGCAACAGGTGCCGGTCGTGTACTTATTCCTGAAAGTACCGAAGGGTCGTTAGAAAAAACGATTGACTTTTTGAAGAAGTCAATGAAGCGCAAGAAGCAATTTTCTCTGATCATCGTTGCAGAAGGAAACCCTGTTGGTGGCGCGGCTGAAATCGCTGAATTAGTGAGTACAGAAATTCCAGCTATGGAAGCTCGTGTAGCAGTGATTGGTCACCTACAACGTGGAGGCTCACCTACACGAATAGATAGAATCATTGCTTCGCGAATGGGCTACGGCGCAGTCGAAGGACTTTTAAAAGGTCAGCATAATGTAGCTGTTGGCTTGGTGAATGATCAGCTTACCTATACACCATTGACTGAGGCCATAGGCGACGCCAAGCCTGTCAGCAAAGAAATGATGAGCCTAGCCGAAATATTGGCGTTGTAGGTGGAGAATAGGTCTCAACTGAACCGACTGATAGACTACTATCGCAGTTGTTACCAACTGGATACCCGGGCGCTCAATGTGAGTCATGCTTTCGCCAAAACCAATGGGCTTCACACCCTTGTTGATACCCTAGATGTATTTAACAGGGAGGGCTATTTGTATCCATTGCCTACTGAAATTGGAAAAGAAATCGAACTGGCATTATCGAAAGATGGCCATGAGAAAGCGCTTATCGGTTGGCTCTGGCCACTTAATGCTTTAGGGCGAACACCCTCAGGTAAAAAGTCGACTTTACTTGCTCCTGCAGTACTTTATGAAGCCAGTCTGATAGTAGATGAAGGAATCTATTATGCAGAAATCAACCTCAAGCTCCCCCAAGCGAACCCCGCTTTTACAGACTGGATGTCTGAAAATGCGGAAATAAACCTTTCAGAACTTTCAAGTCAGATCTGCCCGCAGAAGTGGAATGATATAGCGATTGAAAATTTTTCAAGAGCAGTTAACTCAACTAAAGAGCTACAAGTTGATCTTTCTGACCACCACGAAGAACTAGACTCAACATTCAATCAAAATCTTAGCGAAAGCCCTAGAATTCTCCCTCTTGGTGGATTTTCGATTTTACCAAAGTCAAAGGGATCACAAGGGGTGCTTTATGAGTTAAAGGTTCTATCACAAACATCAAACACAAGCGAACCCATACGCGAACTGATCCAAGGCCATCCTCAGAAGTTGAACAAACTTGGACAGCACAACAATCCCATTCAAGTAAAAGCAAGTCTCAGCGATAATCAGAAAAGGATTGTTTATTCTTCAGATGACAACACGTTGACCCGTGTAGTAGGCCCCCCAGGTACTGGGAAGAGTTTCACGACCGCCGCTATTGCTTCTCATGCTTATGCACGAGGTCAAAAGGTACTTGTTGTGAGCAGAAATGTAGAAGCTGTAGAAGTCGTAGCAGACAAAATTGAAAACGAACTTGAGATGAAAAATCTCGTGGTTCGGGCTGCTAGGAGTACTTCGAGAACTCAGCTGAGAAATCGATTGAAACGGATTCTCAATATGATCGGAATAAAGAACATGCAGACAAAAGATGTTCGACTTACGAATAGTTTACTAATTCGTCAGCTTACCGAAATACGCAATATTGAAAATTCAATTAATTCATACTTAAAATCAATTGCGCTTAGATCTAAACGATTATTCTCTGCAAAAGGCAAATGGTATGAAGCGCTACTTGCGAAAGCGTATTCAAGTATTCTTTCTCAAAAATCTGACATCAATACATTAACCTCAACACTATTAGAAGAAGAAGCTAAATTCCAAGGGATCGTTAGAGATTTCCAACACGAGCAATACAACGTTCGTCTTTCAAAACTTTTAAATAATGACATAAGCTCACTTAATGCATATTACAGCGGGCTAAAAAACCGAGAAGGTGCTGCACGCAAACTAAACTTCGCCAAGGCTGACTTCAATGTTATCCTTGATGCCTTCCCAGTTTGGACAGTTACAACAGCAGACTTAAATCGTGTGCTTCCACTTCAATCTGAAATTTTCGACTTAATCATCATCGATGAAGCGAGTCAGACTGATATTGCTAGCTCAATTCCTGCCTTGTACCGAGCTAAGCGTGCTGTCATCATAGGTGATCCCTATCAACTTCGCCATATCAGCTTCGTAAGTACAACGCAACAGGAAACCTTGAAGAAGCGGTTTCTGTTAGAAGAGAAAGGTGATGGTGCCTTAGCTTACAACAAAACTAGTATCCTTGATCTTGCGCAAATTCGAACCCAAAGCGCAGATCAAGTTCACATGCTCGATGAACATTATAGAAGTCAACCTGAGATTATTCAATTTAGCAATTCTACATACTACGATGACAACCTCAAGATAATGACTCGAGGTTTCAGCCTACCGCAGTTCCCTCCTCTCAAAGCCATTCCCATAGAAGGTCACCAAGATGATCGTGGCGTTAATAAATTAGAATGTGAACTCTTATTAAAAAAAACAAGGCAACTCATTAACTCGATGCGTCTAAATGGGGCATTAAAGTCTATTGGTATTCTTTCTCCTTTTAGTGCTCAATCCAAGTACTTAAAAAAGGAAATAGAAAAATCACTAAATCTTGATGACCTGCATGATTTCAATATTTTCGTAGGTACGCCCTTTCACTTTCAAGGGAACGAACGAGATATCATGCTAATTTCCTTAGCGGTTTCCGACAAGAGCCATTCGGCAGCTTTTCGATATTTGGAACAGCCTGGGGTGTTTAATGTCGCCATTACAAGAGCACGCAATTCTCAGTTCATCTTTCACAGCTTCGACCCAGACGGAAAATATCAAAAAAACCTCGCCGCTTCTTACGTAAGGGATATCGGGAAACCTAGCAAGACAGTTTCGTTTGCAGACATTTCGATGTCCTCGATTTTCTGGCAAGATCTTCTTTCTAGGCTCGCAGATGTACCAAACTTACTTGTAGAACAAGATGTCATTATTGCAGGTCAACGACTGGACGTCTTACTTACTTTTAGGGGTAAGAAAACTGCTATCGACTTGATTGGTTTGGTAGGACCAAGAGGTGAAGCATTGCCGATACATGCAGTTAGATCGCTTCAAAGAATAGGCATTTCGGTTATCTACCTCGATGCATTCACCGGTGCAGAAAACTGCATGAATTCCTTGATAGAAGAACTGTTAATCGCCTCCTAGCTGCCACCTTACTGGTCGATTTCGCCAAACCCCGACCAATCGACTTCTCCTTCCTATATCATTGCTCCTTGAGGCTTAGTTTTGCCACATGCTGAGATCTGTAACGTTTTCGTTCGTTTGT
>CALDTK010000239.1 GCA_937924035.1 uncultured Saprospiraceae bacterium
AGTATTAAGCCGTTGTACGTATTTGGATTTCCAACAGATCCAATTCCTTGGCCATTCTGATCAGTAAGCAGTATGCCAGTTACTATCTCTAGATCCGTAACCTCAGCTATTGATGGATCATTTGACGAGTCGTCATCATTGCAAGAAACCATTGCAGTTAATACGACTAATAAATAAAAAAACGTGCGAATCATAGCGGCAAATCTAGTGGGATAATATTTAATTTCTATCACTGTACTTTTCGAACCAACCTAAAGTCCATTGTACTTTTTGCACGAGTTGGCTAGGGCGGCTTGCAATGCCGTGACTTGCTCCTGGGAACTCAACCAGCGCTGTTGGTATTCCCCTCAATTTGAGAGCATGATATAGCTGCTTTGCCTCAGATGGAGGGGTCCGAAGGTCATTCATTCCTACAAGTACAGCCGTAGGAGTACTTATATTTCCAACCAGGCTAATTGGAGAGAAGCTCCAATAGTGCATTGGGTTTTCATAAGGTTGCCCTTCGTATCGACCATTAGCATAGTAGAAATAATTGTCAGCAACCAGCGTTTTTGAAATCCAATTCATCACAGGTTTTGCAACGACAGCTGCGCGGAATCTATCCGTTTTGCCGATCATCCATGCGCTCATAATTCCGCCTGCAGAACCACCAGTCACATAGAGGCTGTCAGCAGCCACTAAGCCTTGTTCGATCAAGTAGTCAACACCAGCCATCACATCATCATAATCGCGGTCTGGATATGCCCTGTACAACTCATCGCTAAATGCCTCTCCGTAACCCGTACTGCCTCTTGCATTAGGGTAAAAGACTACATAGTCTTGCGCAGCATAAAGTTGAATTTCTGCGGAGAAATGTGGTCCATAGGCGAGAATCGGTCCGCCGTGATTTTCTACAAGAAGAGGGTACTTGCGTTCAGCTTCATAGTTGGGTGGTAATACAATCCAGCCTTGGATTTCAAGCGCAGAAGTGGTGTCACTGCCATACTTCATTGGGAGGCTTTTGTACTTGACTTCGCGCACCTCTCCTAAGGTTCGTTGACCTAATAAATCCTCGTTTAAGGCTGTCAATCTTTTTCCTTTCGCACCTGTCGGCAAAACAATTGCTACGTCTGCTGGTCGATCTGCTTTAGAAATGGTGTAGGCGATTGTTCCATTATTCGAAACAGAATAGCTCCCGCTTGTATAGGGCCTGCCAAGCGTAGTCCCGCCAAGGTCATGCACAAGCTCAGAAATCTTGCCGCTTGCAATATTGAGTCGTCCGAGTTTATTGTAGCCACCTTCGGTGTAAGTAAAATAAAGGTCTTTGCTGTCGTCACTCCAAGTAAGGTTGGTTGGTGAGCGATCAAAGTCTTTTGCTACGATCTTTTTTGATTCCCCTTTCGGGTTCATTAGATTGAAGAGATTACGCTGATATGCCCGTTTGTTATATTCATAGCCTAGGTAGACAATCCACTTTCCATCTGGACTAGCAGATACACTGTTGTCTGGTCCATATCGATCGGTCAATTTTGCAATTGTGGTGTCTGAAAGTGTCACGGTATAGACGTCACTATCACGAAATTCAGTTTCTGCATCTGCTCTACGATTTGCGCTGAAGACTAATCCACTACCATCGCCGAGCCAATCAAAATCGCTTCCATGTTGAAATTCGCCGCTCGTCAATTGGCGGGGAGTTCCTCCTTCAGTCGTCAAAACAAAAAGCTGATTAAAGCCAGGATTTACATACCCTCTTCCATCTTGCTCATGACGGAGTCTAGTAGTAACACGAGGAGCATCAGCCCATTTTGCTCCTTTGGGTTTTGACGGCATCCCAAGGCCAAAATCACCTCCTTTTTCTTTTCCTTCCACGTACATGCTAAAGGCAAGTTGAGTTCCGTCAGGGCTCCATTTCATGCCACTAGGTGATGCAGGAACACTGCTAATTTTCGCCACTTGACCAGTAGACATCCAGCGGATATAAATCTCACTTCCATTATTGGTACTCAAGGTGAAGGCAAGTCGATCGCCATTTGGGCTCCAACGAGGATTAGATTCATTTCGCTCGTTGCTCGTGAGCTTTCGGTGTGCATTGGTTGCAACATCGATTTCCCAAAGTCTGCCGTCTACTTTATCCGTTAGGACGTTGTAACTGCGACGAACATAAATTATGGTTTTGCCGGAAGGAGAAATTTGGGGGTCGCTAGCATATTCGAGGTCGAATACATCTCGGGTTGAGAACGGTGGTAACTCCACTGTTTTTTGAGCGATAACAAAGCTTGTCCAGCCAGTTGACATCACGATGAAGGCTAGCAAAAGGAATCTGAGATGAGGTGAGATGGCCATAGCGGAAAACTACTGAATGGCCATCAAATAACTTTAACATATCCGAGGAACTACTTCAAAACGTAGTTCCATCAGGTAAGTAACGGCCGCCACTGCTAGAATTGCCCATTCCAAAGGGCAGACCAAAATTGCCTACGGAAGTCTTCGTCGTTTTGACTTTCACGTAGTAATTAGGATTAGTTGCTTTCGCGAAAACAAGAATCTTCCCTCTATTTTGACCTACAACATAGAGCAACGTTCCATCAGCACTTAGTAATTCAACCATGCCGGTGCCATCGCCAGGAATATTTAATCCAGCCTTTTCATTCGGAATTTCTTGCCAGAAACCCGCTTCATTTTTTGAAAGAACTAAGCCATGAAGAGCATCCATTTGTCCTGATCGTACTTCAATTCCAAAGTCATTGCCGGCGAGTAATAATTCAGGTTGTCCATCCTCATTAATATCTTCTGCTCTCATTCCGCAGAGCGGTGCAAGCTGTGCTACACGAGGAAGTTCTTGCAAGTCAAACTTGCCATCATCATTTTGTTCCAAGTAAATGCTAGCGAGGTAATTTACCTCCACCGTAAGGCTATCATTTCCACCCAAAGCACTGATAACTTCTTCGGCTTTTGCTTGCGCGAAGTCTTTGTGAAATGGATAGATGTCTTTGATTTTAATGACCTGCATTTGGTTCTCCTGTCGTTGGAAAAGCGTGTACAGTTGTGCTTCACCTTCATCGTCTTCAAAACGAGTCGCAGGGATAGCATCAAGCGTGCCGTTATTATCGAAGTCCCCAGCATAAATCTTTGCAAAGTCCTTTCCGTCGCGGTGGTAAACATTGTTTTGCCCTAGGTTTCCAGCTACGATGTCGAGATCACCATCATTGTCCCCATCAAAGACGAGCAGACTGTTCCAGCAGCCTTTTTTATCTTTCAAAGCGTCAATTTGACTTTCGCTAAAACCCCCTTCTCCAGCTTCGAAATGAAGTATTTCTCCCCAATCTTCTGAAACGAATAAATCCTGATTTCCATCTTGATCAATGTCAATAATAACGGCATCGGTTACCATTCCTAGTGGGCCCAGTTGCCAATCTTTATCGGCCGAAAATTCTCCATCTTTATTGATGAGAATAATGCTCTGTGCAGGTCTTGGAAATTGACCTGGCATCGCTCTTCCGCCAACGAATAAATCTAGATC
>CALDTK010000240.1 GCA_937924035.1 uncultured Saprospiraceae bacterium
ATCTGCCAAGAGACTATCAGGTTCACGTAAAGTGACCGAGGTAGTATCAACACATCCATTGGCATCTCTTCCAACGACTTCGTGTATTCCTGCAGTTAAATCATTAACTACTGAATCAGTAGGTGAACTTACGGGAGTTAGCCAAGTGTAAGTATAACCAGGAGTACCTCCCTGTACCACTACACTTGCACTTCCATTAGCTGCATCTCGACATAACACATCTTCTAGTACGATAGCAGCTGCATTAACTGGTGTAGGTTCTGTGATAACAATTGAATCCGTAGCCGAACAGCCTCTAAGATCGGTCGCCGTTACTACAGCTTCTTGTCGACCACCAAGCCCTGAAACTTGAGTTGTTACTTCAGTAGCATCGTGACGCCAGCTATACGTCATGCTTGCAAGGGATCTCTGAACGGTGCCATAGTCTACTCGGACAACGCTCGCTGTTCCGTTACTGTCTCCAAAACACGCAATACCTGTTTGGTCTAGTGTTAAGCTAATTTCAGGTAAGGTATTTACGATCGTAGTATCTGTGTATACACAGCTGTTACCATCAGTTACTTCAACCACGTGTTGACCTGAAGACAAGGCATACGCAGTATCGATTGCTTCTCCATTATCCCATAAGTATTGAAAAGGAGCTGTTCCGCCTGCTACAGTCACATAAGTAGTTCCCGTGCTTGCGCCAAAACATATACTATCCGCGAGGGCCGTCGTAAGCACCACTGCATCTGGTTGATTAACGATGATCGAATCTTCTACAACACAACCATAACTATCCCTGAAATTTAGGACATAATTTCCTGCTGCTAATTGGACAGGATTTCTTCCGAAAAAGGAATATCCGTTTGGACCTGTCCATTCGTAAAAATAAGGAGACAAACCACCAGAAGGAGATGTTGTAATCGCCCCATCCGTATATCCATAGCAAGTAACATCTGTTGAATCTAAAGTGACTAATAGTGCGCCTGGATCTTGTAAGATTACTTGATAAGTTGTTGCACAGTTATTGGTATCAGTAACGATAACATCATAGGTATCTGAAGGCAACATGCTTCTATCCTCAGTTGTAGGACCATCTGCCCAAGCGAACATGTAGGGTGCTGTACCACCCGCAACATTTAAGTTTATCGAGCCAGTACTTGTACCGGCACATGTTACAGGCTGAGAAGTATGAGAAACATTTAGCAGAGCAGGTTCTCTAATCGTCGCATTTGCACCAAATGTACAACCAGCAGAATCTGTAACTGTTACAGTATAAGGACCTGGAGCCAACCCTGTGAGCAGGCTATCGGTCGTTGTAACACCAGTACTCCACACGAAAGAGTATGGCGCCCTTCCTCCAACCGTATTGGCTTGAAGCGAACCGTCACTATCTCCAAAACAAGTGACAGTATCTGCTGATAGTGTGACCATGAGAGGGCCTGATTCAAAGAGTTCTATTGTACCAGATACAGAACACCCAACTGAATCTTGAACAGTTAATGAAACTACCCCCGGAGGTAAGTTTCTTAACGTATCCGAGGTTTCGCTCGAACCACTCCAAGAGTATGTAACTGGCCCTCTTGCGCCAGAAACGTCGGCCCAGACTTTTCCGTCAGTTCCACCATTACAGCCGACATCCTCTTTACCAAATGTAATTGCCATTGGTGTTGGGTCGGCCAAAGTGATCATTGTATCCTTGACACAACCAATCGCATCCCGAGCGCTTAAAGTATAGGTACCTGGAGATAATGAACCAAACGTATTGTTAGATGCATAAACACCATCAAGAGCATATTCAATTGTTCCAGTTCCATCAAAAGCTGAAATTTCTAATTCCCCATCATCCTCTCCTGCACAAGTAATTTCCGATACACTATAAATTGCTCGAAGTGTATCAGGAATAGTGATTACAACTGAATCCAATGCTGTACACATTGCATTATCCGTGATTGTTACATAGTATGTTCCGCTTACGCTAAAACTTTGCCTGTCTCCAGTGAGACTCCCTGTCCAATCATAAGAATAGGGGCCACCAGCGCCATCGCTACCAACTGCTGTAGCAACAAATGGATCACCACAAGAAGTAGGAGCTGTAACTGATGTTGAGGTCGTGATGGCTATTGGCTCCCCGATAGAGAATGTCGCCGATCCACCACAATTATTTGCATCCCTAACATTTGCAGTATAGTTACCTGCTGGAAGAGAACTAAAGACACCTGTGGTATTTGATTCTGTACCTATCGTAAAGGTATGCGGAGCTGCACCACCAGATGGCGTAAGCCTTACTCCACCGTCAGATGCACCCGCACAATTTGCATTTGTTGGCACAGCCGCAACTGTAAATGGCGAACAGTTTTGTGTCGTACAACTCGTACTAGATTCTGCAGAATCACAAGCACCGATTGCTCTTACCTGAAAATTCACAGTTTGGTTAACGCCCAAACCGGGGATTGTATCAGCCTGTACTTTACCAATATCTACCCAACCTCCGTTGTCAACGTTAACTTCATAACTGTCAACTAATGGATCAATATTCCAATAAAAAATAATCGTGTCAAAACCAGCAACACATGATAACGTAGGAGCTGTTGTCGGAGGAAAAACGGCTATTTCGACACCTCCAAATTCTTCACATTGGTAAGTATCAGTTGCTTTGACAGTATAAGTAGTCGTTGAACTGACTGTTGCTGTAGGATCAGGACAATCTGAACACGATAGTCCAGCCGTTGGTGTCCACTCATACGTTAGCCCATAAAGTGGTTCAAAAGTGATTGTCCAACCACTAAATACACCACTACCTCCATTTTCATCATCAATAATTTGTAACGTCCAATCACCGTTAACTGCATTAACGTCATCATTCCACAGACTTGACCAATCACCTTCCGGAAGGTATTCAGCATCGTAAGTTGGACCAGCCAAAGGATCTTCAATGCTCACCAAAGAGGTACTCGTAAAGCATCCATTCGAGAAAGTACCTGGTCCGCTTCCTCCATTATCTGTAGAGAGTTCTAGATAATTTCCATTCGGCCCAAAAAGAAACATGTCTAAATCCTCCATCTTATTGTGGACGATATCTACACAGACCCTAGCAATCAATCCGTATCGTAGTTCTAAGGGCTGAACACCGGAAACAGTGATATCTCGTAAAATAGGAACATTGACAGGAGAAATAAAGGCAGGAACCGAATTGGAGAACGTAGTCTCCGTATCAACGGTTACAGGTAAGGTTGCATCTAGAGGAACCGGGTCGTTTGCACACACTGTTGTATCTAAAATTGTAGGTATTTCAGTGATAGCCTTGTCGACGATATCGATACTTACAGTCTTTGTCGAACATAAGTCTGTTGCGACTTCAATAATAATAGACTCTGGAGGCTCAGCAAGTCCATCAAGTACTGCTGTAATTGGGACTGAAACTAAGGTCTGACCAGCAGGGATAGTGATTACACCTGGAAGTGTATTATAATCAACACCAGGTGTCGCCGTCCCAGATACGGTATAGTTTACAACTCGATCTACAGCAGCAGGTTCACTTGCTTCAAAATTGAGTTGTGCCGGAAGACAACCTTCCGCGATATCGCCAGAGAGCGATACAGTTTCTACGTCAACAAGAAAGACTGGCGTAGAAAAAGATTTTGCTTCTAGAAATACACCTGAATCGAAAACGCCATCCCCGACATCACCAAGCGTAATTTGAATGGTATACGTTTGACAAGGAATCACATCAGCCTCAGCGACCAATACAGTTGTCATACCATCGTATACAGGATGGGAAGCACCAGAATTATCCACATAAAACGCGCTGTGCGCTAATGATCCATCTGGTGGGCCACAACCTGTGGGTGTTCCAGATGTACCATGTGTCCCGGGGTTAATCGAATTGATCGTTACAGGAAGGTTCGTTCCTGGAACCACTGCTAAGTTCTCTCCACCTCTTTCAAACGGCCCTGAAAATCCAGGACCATCGATGAAAAATCCAAAAATGTCATTGTAGTCAGAACAAACGAATTCAGGATACTCCTCCGAAGCAAAGACGTATCGGAATTTCACCTTATCACCTTTAGGAATAAACGTTATCGTAAAACGGGTGACATCATGGATGTTGACTGTCCCATCACTTTTGAGGTATGGTACGATAACCTCAAGGTTATCATCTCTTACCGCAGACATGTTGCTTACTTGTGCATTTGCACTTGCTGCCTCATCTGTACCAACACCCGATGCATCGGTAGCGGCATTACCTGTTGTCAGCACAATACCTTCTGAAAAACCTATTGGGCCGCCCGTTTCTTCAGTGAAATATCCTAGGGCCTCTGGGATACCATCATATTGGATGTTCAATACTTCAACTCCATCACCCAGGAAAACATCCTCAATTAATCGCTGTGGATCGTAAGGGGGATTGGTTGAATTGATTACTTCAAACTGTGCTACACTCGTTTTAGCGAAAGCTGAGACCAACAAAAATACTAAAAGACCCTTCTGCCAAATGGAAGAAGAAACCGTCTTTTTGATTACAAACAATTGATTCATAAGGTGTTGCACTGGGTGTAGATTCCCGACAATGAGTCGATCTTAGCACGAGTCGTCTTGTAATAGGACTTCTCGCAAGCGATAGAAGTGCAAGCATTACGCCAATCTTACATGTTTTAGATTGTCCAAGAATTCTCATGTCGCCTCAATGGCCAGAGTTAGATTTCCAGTCCAAGATGAACAGCTATATGTAACCTAAAATCCAAGGCGGTCTTGTACCTAAAAAGCTGCCAACTCTGTGGCACCAAACAAATGTTAGGCTTAGCGAAAAATGATTTGAAAGCATCGCTAGTCGGTACTTCAGCGCTGTTAATCGTAAATTCATGACGAAGAGGCTGTGATCATATAGATTTACATCAACTAAAGCGCCTTCTTGGCTTATGAAAAATTTCTTCACGCTTCTTTTCGCTTCTTGTCTCGGCACCTTACTAGCGCTGGGTGCGCTGATCCTAATTGGTGTAATATCTATTGGTAGTATAGCCTCGGCTTTTGATAATTCAGATGTCGATGTCAAGGCTAATTCAGTCCTTATGGTTGACATGGCAGTACTTCCAGAGCTGACCAATAACATCCAAACAGATCCATTCGCCTTTGATAATGAATCAACTCCTGGACTTCGAACAGTGAAACGGGCTATCGAAATGGCAATCGATGACGACGATATAAAAGGTATTTTTCTTGATGTGGACCAGCTAGCTGTCATGCCAGCAACGGCACTCTCGTTGCGTCAATCATTAGCAAGTTTTCGCGAAAGCGGAAAATTTGTTGTTAGCCATTCTAAATACTATGGCTTAGGATCATACTACCTCGCAAGTGTGGCTGATGCCGTTTATCTCAATCCAACCGGAGGCTTGGACGTCCGTGGGTACGGCGCTACTCTACCCTTTTTTAAGGAAGGTCTTGATAAATTAGGGGTTGATATTAATGTTTTCTACGCAGGAGATTTCAAGAGTGCTGGAGAGCCTTTCTTCAGAAACACGATCAGTGATTCAAACAGGTTGCAGACACGCGAATACCTCAATGACCTCTGGGAAATTTATGTAAAAGACGTAAGTGCCTCTCGAAACATTTCTCCTCAAGAATTCAAGAGACTAACCGAAAACTTCGTTGTCAGAAATGACAAGGCAGCTCTTGAAAACAAATTTGTAGATGCACTTTTCTATAAAGATCAAGTTCTTGACAACATCAAAGAACGCCTCGGCCTAGACGAAGATGATAAAATTAAAACAGTATCAATCTCTAGCTATTCTAAAAAAGTAAAGAACAAAAATATCACTTCAAAAAACAAAATTGCCGTCGTTTACGCAGAAGGTAATATCGTCGATGGAAAAGGTGATCCAGGAAGCATAGGTGATGCTAAATACGCCAAACTTATTCGCAAAATTCGCCAAGACGACAAAGTAAAAGCGATTGTTCTTCGCGTTAATTCAGGAGGTGGTTCAGCAATGGCAAGTGAAAACATCTGGCGTGAATTACACCTTGCAAAAGAGGCTGGAATCCCAGTGGTTACAAGTATGGGAGACCTAGCAGCTTCTGGAGGATATTATATCGCTATGGCGTCTGACAGTATCTTTGCCCAGCCGAATACAATTACCGGATCAATTGGTGTAATTGGCCTCATACCTAATCTAAGCCGCCTAATGGATGACAAGTTGGGAATCAATTTCGATACAGTAAGTACTGGTAAATTTTCAAATTCTTTCACAACCGTAATTCCATGGTCTGAAAGTGACAAGGCAATTGTCCAAGAAGGTGTAGATGATATTTATAATCACTTCATCATGCGTGTAAAAGACGGGCGTGACATGCAGGAAGCTAAGGTTCGTAAACTCGCAAAAGGTCGGGTCTATACAGGCCAAGATGCATTAGGTCTTGGTTTAGTTGATCGCATTGCTGGATTAGAAGCAGCTATCGAAAGTGCGGCCGGAATTGCTGATCTAGACCTGGACGAAGCACGAATCGTGGAGTATCCAAAAATGAAATCACCACAAGAACAACTGATTGCAGAACTCACTGGAAAGGATGACGACAAAGGTGATATCAAAATCATGGAACCTTTCCTCAGACGCGAACTTGGAAGTGCATACGAAGTATACAATCAAGCCAAGCAGCTGCAAGCACAAGAAGGAATCCAAATGAGGATGACAGAAACACTAGTTTATTAACTAAAATTCAGTCCTGCAAAAGCTAACCTTTAGCTTCTAAAATCGTATAGACAGACTCACCATGCGTAAGTCTGTCTATCTTTTTTTTGGTCTTCTCTTTCTGAGCACATTCGTGCAAGGGCAGCGGTATAGTCTAAGCAACAGTGACCTTACTGTTTGTGATGGTGTGTTATTGGACCCTGGTGGCAACTCAGACTATGCGAATAGTCAGCGTTTTACGTCGACAATTTGTCCAGCGACTCCCAATTCACAAATCGCTCTAAATTTTCAGTGGTCTGACATTCGCAGAAGCGAACTGTTTTGCATCTATGACGGGGAAACGACGAGTGATCCAGAATTGACGTGTGCTTCTAGATGGACAGGCTCTCGATTACTTGTACAAGCAACTGCAGAGAATACTTCTGGGTGCCTTACGCTCAGTTGGCAGTCAGACGGGAACGACGTTGGTAAAGGCTTTGAAGCAGAAATTGACTGTCGACCAATTTGCCAACCCGTAATACCCACGCTAGTCTCATCGAACCCAGTTGTGAGAGATAGTACGCTTGCAGATATCGATATTTGTCCAGGAGATTTAGTTGTCCTTAAAGCGGGTGCAACATTCCCACAAAACGACATTGCTTATAACCAAAGCATCTCAAAAACCACATTTCGCTGGAATTTACCAGACGGTCGACAAAAAAGTGGACGTGATCTTTTGTACGCTTTTACTGAGCCTGGCGGATACATCATCGAATTGACAGCAGAAGATGATCAAGGATGTCAATCCATGGTTCCCTTAGCTGTACGGGCGCGAGTGGCCGAAAATCCAAGCATAACTATAGGTACAGACCTCGTAGACGAACTCTGCGCGCCTGATCTGTTGACCTTAGACTTGACTACGAATGATGCTGTTGGTGCAACAACACCAACTCAGTTTTACACTCCACAAACTTCTCGAACAGATAGTTTACCTCTTCCAGATGGTACAGGAGCTTCGCATGAATCGACCATTGTTATTTCTCAATTTGCAGATGGTGCCGTGCTCACAGATGTATCTCAACTCATGGAAATCTGTGCAATCATGGAGCACAGCTGGTTGCGTGACCTATCAATAGAACTCATCAGCCCTAATGGACAAGTAGCAATTCTACATGATCACCCAGGCCGCTTTGGAACGGAGGCCCACCTTGGCGAACCTATCGATCGCGATGCAGATGCTCCTACCCCACTTCCTGGCGTTGGCTATTCATACTGCTGGACCGATGACCACCCGAATGGTGATTGGTTGACCTATCTGAGAAACAACCCAAATGTCGTGACTCTTCCAGCAGGATCATACCGCAGTTATGACCCGCTTAGCGTTTTCGTTGGCACCCCGCTGAATGGCGCGTGGACAATGCGGATCAAAGACCATTGGGAAGCTGATAATGGTTGGATTTTCGAATGGAGCCTTCGGTTTTCTGATAACCTTCCCATGGCTATTGATAGCTTCAAAACGGAGATTACAGATATTCGCTGGTTGAGAGATAGAACTCAGAGCGCCTATGGCCCAACTTCAATTGCTTATGTACCCACAGTGCCTGGAACTATTCGTCCAAGCTTACGGATCACCAATGATTTTGGATGTACATATGACACCAACTACACCGTAGTTATCCTGCCTGAAACATCGCC
Source organism: uncultured Saprospiraceae bacterium (assembly GCA_937924035.1). Classification (GTDB taxonomy): domain Bacteria; phylum Bacteroidota; class Bacteroidia; order Chitinophagales; family Saprospiraceae; genus CALDTK01. The sequence continues at coordinate 8,340 of CALDTK010000240.1, forward strand.
AGAATGCGGTCCTTGTATACCTTCTATCGATACGCTTCCGTTTCAGATTGTCGACCTCGGAGATACCGTTAAATTTGACCTCACTACCGCGGGAGCAGGAGGAACCACCTTTCGATTTGCGGGTGCAACGCCATTCACCTCCGCTACCAATCCTCCAAACAGTCCGCTTATACTGCCACTTGATGTGCAGTCGCCACCGATCGATGTTCTCGACAATACTGCTAGCCAACTTTTATCTGTTTGTGTTGACATTGAGAATGCTGATGCAGCGGATTTAAGTCTAACCCTAATATCTCCAACAGGAGAACAAATCGTATTAGCTCAGAACGATGCTGCCGGACGCGCCGGATTCGTCAATACTTGTTTTAGCGAAAGCGGAACTGTCTCTGTACGAGAACCAAATACAACGAGCAGTGATCTACTTCCTCGCGGTGACTGGTCAGCACTGGCTAATGCACAAGTAGAAGGCACTTGGACCTTAGAAATAAGCGACGCTCGTGGATTTTTGGATACTTCTCTTTTTCATCAGTGGTCCTTAAATTTTGCTGGAGGTACCAACGGTCAGATTAATAGTCCTGCATCGGTCTTTACCATCAGCGATAAAGTTTTTGGCGACATACCTAATGATCATCGCTCTTACACCTTTTCTTACACAGATGCAAGTGGTTGTGAGCGTACGCTAATTTATCCGGTGCGCGTCAGAAAGCCATGTAAGCTTTCGCTAAAACAACTGGGTTTCAACCCTCCTAGTTGCGAGCAGCGTGACGATGGTGAATTTGCTATTACAGCGCTAGACAACCAGGGTGAGGTTACCTACAACCTTAATGGCGAAACCAATACTACTGGGAAATTCGAAAATCTATTTCCAGGAGAATATATGGTTTCAGCAATGGATTCAGCCAGTTGCCCTGCTGAACTTCCGATTTCACTAGTTGCTCCAGCTGGTCTAGACTTAGAAATTGCGCTTGACTTTATAAGTTGTGAGCCAGCTTATTATGGAATTGCAATAAGACAAAACGATACTCTTGGGATTCGTGAAATGAACTGGCTTGACGATCCAAGTGCAAACACCGTTTATCGCGATAGCTTGAGCCCTGGGCTTTATAATTTGCGCACGGTTGATGCAAATGGCTGTCCAGTGATTTATCCAGTGACTATTCCTGATTTCGAGCCTATTGAAGTTTCTGCCTCTGCAATTTCTCCGAGTTGTACAGATGATGGAAACGGTAGAATTTCCCTCTCAATTCTAGGTGGGGAAGCACCTTATGAAGTCTACTGGAATGACATTTACGACGGAGCCACGCGAGACTTTCTCTTCGCTGGAGATTATTCAGGTATCGTTACTGATGCTCGTGGTTGCGAGAAGACCTTCAACGTTTCTCTCACTGAACCAACTCCACTGTCAGCAACTATTGATATTGAAGCCAATTGGTGTGCAGGAGAATCAGAAGGTGCCGTTGCTCTTACAGTTACAGGTGGCACAGGCCAATATGAGAGTAGAGCTATCGACGGAGTTTGGCAGCCCGGAACTTTGATTTATGGGCTTCCTGAAGGACTTCAAACAGTTGAAGTAAGAGATGCAAACGCGTGTCTCTGGTCGGCAGAGGTATATATTCCTACCCTAAGTATTATTGAAGATCCTTTGGACCTTCCAATACTCTTGGATGAAATAAATTATGGAGATACAGTTCTACTAGATGCAGGCATTGGGAAAGATGATGCAATAAGCCGAGTTTGGTGGTCTTATACAGGTGATGGAGGTTTCTCCTGCGACACCTGTACCATTACTGAATTCCAACCTTTAACCTCTGGAAATCTGTCAGTTGTAGTTGAGGACACCTTCGGCTGTAGACTTGAATCATTTGCTCAATTACTCGTTTCAGAACGACCGAGTGTTTTCGTGCCAACTGGATTTGCTCCAGATGGAGACGTTGTCGACAATCAGCGATTACGGGTCCACGGGCGATCTGGTACATTAATTGAAAGATTCATAGTGTTCGACCGATGGGGAACACCAGTTTACGAAACTGAAGATCTATTAGTCAACAGCCCACACGGTTGGGATGGTCGGTATCGCGGCGAGCCTGCTCAGGCAGGTAATTATCTCTATGAGGTAGTTGTTCGAGATGCTACCGGAGCCGTACGCCGCTTTAGCGGCAAAACCACCCTGATACGGTAAGTCCCCTCATTGCCGTGACTTCTGCCCCCCAACCTTGCAGTGCAGAGTCAACTACAAACAATGAGAATTTGGACCTCCCGCCTAGCGGGCTTAGCAGTAATCTTGCTTAGTATCACTGGCGTGATACAGGCACAGGATCCTGTTTTTTCACAATACACGGCAAGCCCAGTGTATACCAATCCAGCCTTGGCGGGTCTATTTGATGGTGAGATTCGACTCACTGCCAATTACCGAGACCAATGGCCAACTGTATTAGGCTCTGATCCTATTCAGACTTACGCCGCTAGTGGAGAACTCCGATATAACGTTGGCGGTCGCGATTACTTAGCAGTCGCAGTGAATATGCTTCACGATCAAGGCGGTGAATCTGAGTATTCAATAACACGTGCTGGCTTTGGGGTTACCATGCAAAAATACCTAGACGGTGGTCGAGGGCGAGATGCAACCTACCTTGGGTTTGGAGCTCGCGTGGGATACGGTCAGCATAGCTTTGATCCGAATAACCTGTGGTTTTCGAGTGGAATTGATACCACTTCACTTGTAATTGAGCAAGGGCCTCGCGCTCTTCCAGTCGGCTTTGTTACGTCAACTAAAAGTTACCTAGACGTAGCAGGCGGAATCAATCTAGCCATTGTACGTCGAGATTATAGCTTCAACGTGGGAATTGCTGCTCACCACCTCAATCAACCAAATACGAGCTTCCTTTTTAACTCTGAAGAATTGTTGAAACCTCGCTATTCAGCACTTATTGGTGGTGAATATCTTATTCAAGACAACCTTCGACTTATGCCTTCTGCGATCTACGAAATCCAAGGTCAAGTCTCACGGATTACAGCGGGTGGTGGACTCTACTATCAACCTGAGCAAGGCGGAGATGCTGGTTTCAGAATTGGACTGTATGGCCGAACTGCTAACCAGTTTGAAAGTGGAATCTATATGCAATCGCTTATTGTTTCAGGCCAAATCGAATTTAAGCGCACCACCATTGGTATGAGCTATGACATAAATACTGGCCAACTAGGTAGAGCCACCGACAGTCGTGGAGCTTTTGAGTTAAGCTTGAGTTGGACTCGAGCAGGTAAGAGCCGCTACAAGGTGGTTTGTCCTAAAATGTAAGTGAATACAATTCCTTCGCCGATTAAAAATCGAGGAAGTTCCAGACTTGCTTAGCTTCATGCCTTCTGAAGTAACGTTTAACCGCAAAGACGCAAGCGAGTGATTCCCAGCGAGGTGCTTTTTCTGCTTGATATAGGCTTCCTACCTGTCTCGGTATGGGATGTGTTAGACGTGCTTATTGTCAGTTACCTCATCTACCAACTCTACACGCTCGTAAGAGGTAGTATCGCCTTCAACATTTTTATCGGAGTAATTACCCTGTACGCACTCTACTTCATTGTAGGTGTGCTCGGTATGGAAATGCTTCGAGCCATCTTGGGGCAATTTGTAAGTGTTGGTGTGATCATCATCATTATCATCTTCCAACCTGAAATTAGGCGATTTTTGGTCTTGCTTGGAAATACCACACTACGACAACGTAGCAATGTACTTCAACGTCTTTTTCGCCTAGGGGATGGCGAAAAGGGAGACGAAATGAAGAGTCAAGGCGAACAAATCGAACTCAAAAAGGCCATTATCGCCATGTCTAAAAGCATGACAGGGGCGTTGATTGTCGTCAGTAAGAGTACCGCCAATGAGCCAATTGGGACTAGCGGAACTAAATTGAATGCTGATGTGAGTGACGAACTTCTGCGCACCATATTTGACAAGTCAACACCTCTACATGATGGTGCAGTTCTTATTGGAGGTGGGAAAATTCAAAAAGCAGGCTGCATTCTTCCTGTCAGTGAGAGAAGCGATCTTCCTCAAAGCGTAGGTCTGCGCCACCGTGCTGCTGTAGGCTTAAGCGAAAGATCCCGCTCAGTAGCTTTCGTAGTAAGTGAAGAAACAGGCTTCATCTCCGTTGCAAATGATGGCAAACTTCAACGTCGCATCAACGAGACTAAGCTTGAAGAGGAAATAAGGGCAGCCTACTCTTAAAGAATCTCCATGTCCGCGGCGTCAAGTACTCGACCATTCTGACAGCGTAGAATGCGGGCCGGAAACTGTTCGATTATGCGATAATCATGCGTCGCAAACAGAACAGCCATGTTGTACTCTTTAGCAAGTCGCCTGATGAGAAGCATCACATCATCAGACGTTTCGGGATCTAGGTTTCCAGTCGGTTCATCTGCAATGAGCAACTTCGGTTTGTTGAGTAAAGCTCTTGCTAACACCAGTCGCTGCTGCTCACCACCAGAGAGTCGGAACGGCATCTCAGTTGATTTTTCCTGCAATCCCACTTGCGTCAAAACCTCGCCCATTCGCTTCACCTTGTTGGAGGTCTGTTTCCATCCAGTTGCATTGAGCACAAATTCCAAGTTGGCGGTAACATCGCGATCAAACAGCAAATTGAAATCTTGAAATACAATACCAAGCTTTCTCCTAAATTCAGGTATTGTTTTCCTGTTTAGTCTACGCAAACTATTTCCTACAACCTCCCCCTTGCCTTTAGTAAGGGGTAGAGCTGCGTAAAGCGTTTTTAGCAAAGTGCTCTTTCCCGATCCTGTACGTCCAATTAAATAGACAAACTCTCCTTCATTGATGGAGAAGTTTAAGTCCGTTAATACACAGGTATTTCCTTGGAAAACAGCTGCATCTTGGAGTGTAAGAAGGCTTGGTTGCACAGGCTCAAAGTAAGTGATCACGATGAGATAAATAGCAATTGACATTGCGTTGTCTTGCCCCGTACTTTTGCATCGCCTTTCAATTCACAATACACACGACTTCAAATGCTAAGAGTTCTCGCTTTACCCCTACTTTTCGCTGTGGTTTTGGCCTCGTGCAAACAAGAAACACCTGGAGCTGAAAGTCAAGATATTACCACTACTGAAACTACAAGCGCGACAACCTCGTCTTCAATGTCAGAAGTCAAAGGATTCAATTTTTTGACAGCTTGCGACAGCCTGGTTGTTTCGAAACTTGTACTTGACGGACCTGATGGTGAAGGAGAATTCGCATACATCCAGGGAGAATGCGTTACTGGTAAAAGCTTTGAATTGCTATTAGTTCCAAGGTCTGGAGCAACTCCTGCATCAACATTCGGCGACCCGGCACAGGTTTTATCGGAAGCTGCAAAAAACAACTACGCTGATTATATCTGTTATGCATTTGAAATGCCCAAACAGGTCGCACCGGATGCTACAGGCACCTTTCAGATCGTTAATTTCTTTCCAATCAACACCGTCATCAAAAGACTTGACAACAATACTTGGGTGCGCCTAGGTCAAGATCGAGCTGATGACCTTGCTGCATACAACACCTTACGATGGAATATTCTACACGACAAAATGCCACAGTACGACTAGCTAATAACACGCTGGTCTTATTCGTTTTAATGCTTTTTGTTCTGCTTCCGGCTTGCACTCCAGATGACGCTCCTAAGGAGAGTCCAAGGGTTTCTAATGTCTCAAAAAGCAATTCAGAGGGTACCGTCATTGACGAAAAAGGTGTCCCTTCAATGATTAACGGCAAGCGTGTTAAGAGCGTTCAGCAGGTCGATGGAGGAATTGAACCTTACGATGGGGACGACCCAAGTGGTGATGGTCAAGATCTCGCTATCAAAGAAGTTACTGCTACCATTACAGGATTTGCAGGTATAAGTCCTTGTGATGTGATCAAAACTACTGATTTAAAAGGATGGCCAGGGGGAATCGGACCTGCTTCAAGTGCACGTAGCAACATGGGTGAAGTAGTCCTTGGTTGTATTACTACTTTCAAAGCAAGTGGTAACAATCCTGCAGGAAGTATTAGCGTATATTTTAGTGACAATCAGACTCCAGAAAAGGCCGCAGAAAGTATTCAACTAATGCCCAATACCTCGAAAGGCAACGCGAAGCTCATTACAGACTGGGAGAAGCCAGCAGCTTATGACTACAGCACCGGTGAGTTTGCCTGGGCCCACAACCAAGTTTTCATGACCTTGCTAATCGCGCATCCTAGTGTAAAAGAAGACAATCTGGAGTGGAGCAAGAAGATAGCAAGCGCGATTGAGTCCAGAATGCCGTAGAAAGTCGCAGAAAAAGGTCGGCTTGGTGAAAAAATATAGCAGCTTTTGGTTCGACATGACCGATCGCTTACAATCTATTGCGTTCGCTGATGGTTCAACTAGTACCTTTAGCCTGAATAGATCATAGGTCTCATGAAGAAGCTCCCCATTATCGCTTTGATTTGCATTGTTGCAGCGGTATTCATTTTCATGTCTGCTGCTGACGACATGAGCACATACGCTACGTTTGCGGAGGCAGAAACCAGTCACTCCACTGTTCGAGTGGCGGGTGAGCTAGCGAAAGACAAGCCAATCGAATATAATCCAGAAGAGAACCCCAACCTCTTCAGTTTCTACGTCCGTGATGCGGATGGGAAAGAGGAAAAAGTTGTTCTCCTTGCGGCAAAACCCCAGGATTTTGAGATGTCAGAACAAATCGTTGTCACAGGCGAAATGAAAGATGGTCACTTTTTGGCTAATGACATGCTCATGAAGTGTCCAAGTAAGTATAAGGACGAAGAAGTCTTCATTAAGGGGAACAGCTAGCATGAACGAAATCCAATACGTCAATGAACACTTAGCTGCAGGCGCTTTAGGTCGCGCTGCAATTGTTCTTGCCTTTGTCTGCGCAATACTCTCTCTAGTTTCAGGGATTTACGCAACCCAAGCTCAGCGTAAAGGCGAAGCTGATAACGGTTGGCAGCGCATATTAGGCGCAAGCTTTGGAATCATGGGGTTCAGTATTATTGGGATCATTGTACTACTTCTTACAATGATGACCAATCATTGGTACGAGTTCCAGTACGTGCAGCAGCACGTCAGCGACGAGCTTCCGTTTCGCTATGTCTTTACTGCCTTTTGGGAAGGTCAAGAAGGTAGTTTCCTTCTTTGGCTCTTTTGGCACTCCGTACTTGGTGGCGTTATTTGGTTTACTGGAGGAAAGTGGCGAGCACCCGTACTAACAGTAATCGCGTCTGTTCAGGTTGTACTCCTTAGCATGCTGCTAGGTGTGTATCTGCCATTTGGAGAGAATTTCCGTCTGGGTTCTTCGCCGTTTCTTCTTCTACGAGAAGTAATGGATATTCCGATTTTCAATCAAGCTGACTATGTCGATTTGATCGATGGGACTGGGTTGAATCCACTCCTTCAAAATTACTGGATGATCATTCATCCACCTACCTTATTTCTCGGCTTTGCATCTACTGTTGTGCCCTTTGCCTATGCCATTGCTGCACTTTGGATTAAAGAGCACAAGGGTTGGTTGACGCCAGTACTTCGTTGGTCACTCTTCAGTGGTGGCATTTTGGGTATTGGAATCCTCATGGGAGGCGCATGGGCATATGAAGCGCTCAACTTTGGAGGATATTGGGCTTGGGATCCCGTTGAGAATACGTCTCTCGTACCTTGGTTGCTCATTGTAGCAGGAATACACACAAATTTAGTCGCTCGGTCTACAGGCTATTCCATTAAGGCGACCTACATTTTTTACCTCCTTGGTTTTGTTGCGGTGCTTTACAGCTCTTTCCTCACCCGTTCGGGTGTACTCGGTGAAACAAGCGTGCATGCATTCACAGAAATGGGGCTTGAAAATCAGCTACTGTTCTTGGTGCTGGCTTTCTTTTTCTTGGGCCTCGTATTTTTAGCAAAACGTTGGAAAGGAATCCCTGCAAAAGACAAAGAAGAAGCGGCATCCAGCCGTGAATTCTGGATGTTCCTTGGTAGTCTTGTCCTACTCTTTAGTGGAGGTATGATCCTAACATCAACAAGTCTTCCTGTATTTAACAAGGTTGCCGACTTCTTCGAGCTCGGAATGGATCATCTCACCATAAATGAGCCAGTAGCACACTACAATAAGTATCAACTCTGGGTTGGAGTCTTCATGGGCATATTCACTGCGATAGCTCAATACTTTCGCTGGAAAGGGCGCTCAACTAACTCAGATAATTCTCAGAAGCTATTGTTTAGAATTGGAGCTTCCGTAATTGTCTCTGCAGTATTAGCTGCAATCACGTTCAAAGTGCTCGCTACAAATGGCTGGCAGTTTGCGGTGCTTGCTTTTGCTGGTTATTTCGCTGTGTTTAGCAACATAGATTATCTACTAGCAAGCAAAGTTGCGGTGTGGCAACGTATAGGCTCGGTATCAGCGCACGTTGGATTCGGCACTATGCTGATAGGTATCTTGTTTTCAGGTCTTAATCAGCACCAGATATCCAAGAACACATTCGCTATGGACGGCTTGCTAGGCGAAGAACAGATTGGTAAGAACGTTCTGATCGTCAAGGGGCTTCCGATGGTCATTAATGGCTATGAAGTGACCTACCTGAGCGATTCACTCAATGGCAATCGCAGGGATTACCATATCCAATACCGTGAGCTATCAAAAGAAGGGATCATTGGAAATGAATTTGTCCTGAGTCCATATGCGCTCTATACAAATGACTTCGCCAAGGTTGCCAGTATGAATCCTGACACCAAGCACTATTGGGATCATGATGTGTTCACGCACATTACCGGCTTGCCACCTGGAGCTCAAAGTGCTGATTTGGCCAAGGCTTTTGAAGACAGCCTTGATTATCAGCGTTTTCCGCTGGCGATCGGAGAATCTACAGAAACCAAAAAACACCGCCTAACGCTTTTAGAAGTCAATGAGCAACCAACGCACCCAGATTATGAACCAGAACCTGGCGACCTTGCCCTAGGTTTGAAGGTCAAACTGGAACGGCTTGATTTTGACACCGTACAGTATGCTGAACCAGTCGTGGTACTTCGTGAAAATCTAGTATACAGTTACCCTACACAGATCAATCCTTTTAGTGCGAGAATCCAAGTACCTGAAGATGCTTTTTCAGCTCGATTTGGAGCAGAAAATAAACTCGACTACCGTGACGCTCAGCTCAAACCTGGTGAGTCTCTGCAAGTAGGAGAATATACCTTCCGATTCGATGAATTCGATGGAGAAGCAAATCATCCAAATTACAAAAGAGAGGAAGGTGATGTAGCTGTAAATGCCAAGCTCTCTGTATTAAAGAATGGAGCCGTAATCGCAGACATGAATCCGCTCTTCTACATCAGAGCAAATGAGCCCGGTCAGGTGAAAGATTTCAATGTAAAACATGGCCTGCATGCCCGACTAGCCAAGATCGATCCATCAACAGGGAGTGCGCTCATAGCTGTAGCTGTATCAGATCCAGCGGAGAATGTGTTGCTACCGATAGAGCTAGCTGAAAATGCTTCTCGGAATGACTGGGTTGTTCTAGAAGCGACTGTTTTTCCTGGCATTAACCTCTTTTGGATTGGAACGATCATGATGCTTGGAGGCTTGCTTATCGCAATGGGCTTTCGAATTGCTGAAAAGCGAAAAATGAAGCAAAACTTCAGCGTGTCAGCTGATACCTCCAGCGAAGTCACCTCTCCTTACCCTACAACTCGTCCAGAACTTGTTGGATAAGCTGCGTCACCATATCATTGGAACGGGCCGCTGGGGAAGCTGGTTAACAAGTCGACTTCATGAGATCGGACATGAGATCGTCTCTTTGCGCAACCGCTCTGATACGTCGGCCAAGCGTCTCGCAAAAGAGCTAGGTCTTCCGCATAGTTCAAATGATTTTGAAAACGGGATCCCTTTTTTAGATGGAGACCTCATTTGGTGTTGCGTTCCAGATGATGAACTCGCTGTGCTAAGTCGTTCTATCAACAAGAAGAATGCGAAAACACATATCGTGCACTGTTCTGGAACTTCACCGTTACTAAAAAGCACATCGACAGGGGTTTTCTGGCCAATTCAAAGTTTTACTTCTTCAGATACTCCTGACTGGAGTAACCTTCCCATTATTGTTCAGGCGAGTAGTCCAGCTTTCGCCAAAACTTTGCTTGATATTGCAACTGAGGTGAGTGGGCTTTTGCCAAAACTAGTCGAGCACGATGAGGATCGAATGCGCTTACACCTTGGTGCCGTCATGACTCAGAATTTCAGCAACTTACTGTGGAGGCTGACGGAAGAAGTTTTCGCGAAAGCAGACAATGAGATCGACTATAAAGTGTTACTTCCTCTTGCGCAAAACCACCTCTCTAAATTGGCTAACCGCTCTCCCGCTGAACTACAAACAGGTCCAGCAAGCCGTGGTGACGAGCAGACGCTAAATGCACACCTTAAGCTCTTGAAAGCACTTCCAGAGGCGGAGGAGATTTATACTCTTTTCTCTGAATTAATTGCCCAAAAAGAATCCTAATCAATGCGCATTGTCGGAACTATTACCCATCCGAAGCTTAAGATTACTCTTATGCATCATGGCCGTTTCTTACTAAAGTTAGAAGACGTTGACGTTGAAATCACCTATCGTTTTCGCGAAAGCGAGGGCGTTGCTAATTTAGAAGATGCGCAACGAGCACTCGATCTTGGCCTATTACAGGATGCTGAAAGAACCTTAATGGAGATGTCCGCAGCTCGCAAACGCTATGCTGCGATGCCGCCAAAGCAAGATGAATTTCCGACAATTATTTAGCAGGCACTTCTTCAGACCACACCTCTTTGCCTGCGGAGTCGACATAACGCCAAAGCTCTCCAAGTCTAGCCCAAGCTAGTCCATTCTCGAAGTTGCCGAGTGCATCGTAGCGAGCAATATCAAGTTCGTTACCCTCGATATCTAAGTAGCTCCACCAATCTCCTCTCCTTACAGCTGCATAGCCTTCTGAAAAAGGATTAACCTCATCAAAGCGAGGTTCAATCTTAAATTCTCCTTTGGAATTAATAAATCCCCAAAGGCCCTCGCGCTGAGCAGCTGCCAAACCATTAGAAAAAGGGAGAGCATCTGGGTACGATGGTGCAATGGCTAATTTTCCTGATTCATCGACAAATCCGATTCTGTCATCAATGATGCACATAGTCAGACCTTCCTTGAAAGATATGTCTGATAGCTCACCATCTAAGGGATAGGTTGGAGGGCATACAACACCTCCCCTACGATCTATTAAGCCCCAACGGTCGCCACTGATAATAACAGCAACTTCTCCTTGGAAATCACCTGCATCTTCGAAAACAGGGTCAATTACCCATTCGCCTTTCGCGTTGATGTAACCAGATTTGTCCTCAGTTCTTGCAAGCGCAAGACCGCCTTTAAATGGACCGATAAATTCAAAAGACGGCTCAATAACCCACTCCCCAAGACTGTTGATGCAGCCATATTGACGACCTTGGGCTACAGCTGCTAATCCTTCTGAAAAGTCTCCCGCAGCATCAAAGGTTGGCTCTACAACAAGAGCACCAACTTCATTGATAAATCCCCAACGATGTACGAGCATCACTCTAGAGAGCCCTTCATGAAATTGACCTACAAAATTGAATACATGTCGTAGTAGCAGTCTCCCTAACTTGTCGAGCGGAACTAACTTGTCATTAAAACGAACGCGCGTAAACTCGCCAAAAAACGGCTCAGCATCGAGGTATTGCGGTTGGATAACAACCTCACCTTTTGCGTTAATAAAGCCGTAGCGACCTCCATGACGTATTTTAAAAAGCGGACCCGAGGTTTCCCTATCTTTTAGTTGAGTGGCTGATTGCCCCTTAGAAGTTTTTGCTGTTTTCACCGTCGGATTATTTCATCGAAAGCAGAACTCAAATCACGACTCGCGCCTTCGGGAAGGAGAGCGATTTTTCCATGCTTGTCGACAATATAATAAGCGGGAATGGAAGCAAGGTTATATGCACGCTTTACATCATCCACATTTGTAGCACGTGTATTCTGTCCACGAGGGTTTACGGAGGCTACTGACTGCTTCCAAGCGTACTCATCATCATCGATACTTACGTTGAGTAAAACTACCCCTTTTTCTTCCAATTGCCGGCGGACGCCATCGTATTTCTTAAACCCGGCGATGCATGGCTTACACCATGAAGCCCAGAAACTTACGTAAACAACCTTGCCGCTAAAATCAGTGAGACTGATCGGTCGCCCATCCGTGTAGTACATACCGATGTTTGGCGCCATCGAATCAGGAGAAAGGTTCAATACTTCACCGTATGCATTTTCAATTCGATCACGATAAACCTGACTAACTCCATCCTTTTTCATTTCCGGATAGTGATCTAAACCAAATTCAGGATTTCCTAAATAGTCAAAGGCATTAATTACCAATTCTGTTTGAAGATAGTGGCGCCAAGTCCGATCAACATCAGTACGAATAGCCTTGAACAACAAGTCTCCATTTACCTCGTCGTGACTTCCATTGTTAGGCAAGGTCAGGTATTGAGCATACGCTTTGAGATATTCCTTGAAGTCCTCATTTTCCAACAAGCTTTTATCCTTGGCAGAGTTGATATTTATCAATGCTAAGCGCTGAGATACCGATCGAATTTCCGAAGGTGTCATCACTTGCTGATTGTAAACAAGAAAGGCCAACTTTTGGAGTTCAGCTTGATATTTTACTTTGTTCTTGTAACGCGCAAGCAATCCACTATTTACCCCTTGGTGTGCATTAATCAGGTTGGTTTTAGCATCTGCAGTACTGTTCACGTATTTCAGAAAGATACCGGCATCACCTGAGGCAGCTTCCGCTAAAACATTACGCTCTACCCAAAATGGGAGAAATCCTCCTCCAAGCTCCGTTCGCTTGCCAGCTGGGAATGCTTTGGTGTAAGCTGCTAAAAACTTATTTTCTGCTGCTGCAGCTCCACTAAAAGCAATTGATTCCAGCCCTTCATGACCATCGAGAGTAATGACTAGTTTATCATCAGGACCAATGAAGATTGGTACGGTGATATTACCGTAGGTCATTTGTAGCTCAATACGATTTGGAAGACTTAACTCAAAGGAAGCGCTATTATCTTCTCTGAGTTTAACTCGGAAGATCCGTTGCTTAGCAGTGATAGGGTCTAACTCGTAGCTTATCCGAATCTGGCGTTCGGTGGGATTGGTGACCTTTAGAGATACTTGGGAAGTAGCAAAGGCTAGCTGAAAGCAACTTACAAAGATGCTTAAAAGCAGGATTATTCGATTCATTCTAATGTGCGTGTCTCGGGTGCAAGGTAGTAAGAAGGCTTGTCTTGTCATTACAAAACGAAAATCTCAGAAAACGAGTATGTACGGTACTCTGGGCCTGTGATTAGATTGCGCGTCACACTATGGCAATACGTAATGACTTCCCGCCCATGGGCTCGAAGTTCTTTGGAGGTGAAAGCAATGGCCTTGTTTACAAGACTTCATTCTTCGGGACAACTCTAAAATCTGGCTTCGAAATGGTAATTTCCTTTCTCGAAGAACAAGGCTATTCAGATATCCCACGTCCAAAAGACGCGGAGGAATTAAGCGCTTTTCTCCGGCCAGCAGCAAACACTACACAAGGCCTTTTTGATCAACCGTGCTATGCGCATAATCCCATACGCATATCGTTTGTGCGTGGCGATAGAAAGCGAAGGAAGCTTGTGCTGGAACTGTATAACGAAGTCGCTCCTGACCATTTACTACGCTTTCATCAGCGGGTTTGCCCTGAAAAGGAATCCGCGTTACTCAGGCTGATGGAAGAGATGCTATTTGAGCAATACGGTGACCTGGCGAGTTCCGATTAATTAGTGGCCACGACCGTTCAAGCCATCACGACGAGTAAAAGTGGTGTCCTTAGCTTCGACCGTAACTGCTAAGTCACCTTCCATTGCAGGCCTACCAGCGTCAACCCAAGCGGTATACCAAGATGAGCCAACTGACTTTATTGCCAAGCGAAATCTATCCTCAACCATACCGTCTAAACGGTTGTAATAGGCTCTTGTAAAAGCAGTACATGGCACACGAACTATGCGCCCTAGCCGCTCCTCGTAGCACTCTTGTTCAGCCTCTGGCAGCTTTCGACGCAAATCTGCTTCTATGAGCAATACTGAGTCGACGCGTTCATGGCTAGTACGTATCAGATCTTTAAAAAACGCAGGCTTATCCACGATATAACTTGCCTTTCCGACCAACACATCGAAGTCTGCTTCCGCAAAAAGCTCTGGAATTCTACTTTCCCAAAAAGCATGAATACCACGTTGTCCAGTTTCCTGTCCGTTGTAGTTGGTGGTTGTGTGAAGGGGAACTGTCGCATCACCAATATAATGCCCCATTTCAGCACTAAGCTGCAGTATGCGCTTTACATCCCCTTTCTTGAATGCTGATGTTAAATAGCGCTGCATATCGACCATATGGTAAGGCAAAACTCCGTGTTGCATCATGGTATCAAAAACGGAAAACCTGATACATGGATCAAATTCGGCCCTCACCTGCTGAGGCAACGCAGCCTGAAGCGTATCTAATTCGTATCGATAGCTTTTGAAAATATTCTTTTGATACCACTTTTCATAGTCATAGGTCTTCAGTTCAGCTGACTTTGACCCAACATTAATCTTCCCATCATCATAGCTAACTTCCAAGCTATCGGTTTGAGTGATGCAATAGAGTCCAGTGAATTTGTCATGAAACTCCCAAAACTCTAATGGAAGTGCATCCACTGTCCCATCGCCAAATCTCTCCATATCGATATAGTGACGTGGACCTTCAAGCGAGGCTGCATAGCGCCTTTTATCTGGATCTACTGCATGGGTTGACACGTAGATCTGGTTGCGTTTATAAAAGCCGGCTAATTCACTTGGCATCGTAAATACAGCCAACCGATTGATCTCTCGGTGCGCATAAAAGCCCCACACTACGTAGGAAGAAGCACATACGAATGCGACGAAACTTACAAGGAAAAATAATCGTCGTTTCATGTTTTAGCGTAAGCTGAGAGATGAAGCTAAATGGTGAATTCTATCCTGTTTCGAAAACTTAGTAAAAGCTTCGGTAATCACGAAGCCATTGCTGGAGCTGCTGTTTCTGCACAGTCTGTATGCCTCCAGGTCGTTGAGTGACCCAGTAATTGGTGAATGGACCGTCAACATCAACTGTACCATCATTCTTAAGTCCGTGGGCTGGCACTAGGCTCATCTCTTGCACTTCACCCGATGTTTCGACTAACCGAAGCTCAACAAAAGGAACAAGTGATTGGATACTGTCTTTGACAGGATTTTCATTTTCACGGCGGAAAAGAGGAACGTAACTAAAGCCTTCCAGATAGCTTTCCAACAATCGCTGTTTTGGAGCACTGTTAGCTATTTCGACAAGCTCACTTTCGGCCTTTAATTGCAAGGTGTCTCCTACCCTTCTGATGCTGAAACCACTTCCCTTTTGTCGAGGATAATTGATCTCAACAGACTCGATTTCTTCAGGTGGAATTGCCAGCCAATCTCTTGAGCGCCAGTCTTCAATCGAACGTAAATCAAACAGTGGACGTATCGTTCCGGTCATCCCAGGCAATTTCATCGCATAGGGCTGATTCTGGCCTTCGATCATCACAAAGCTCGCTCGATCATCTTGAGTACCTGGGCCTATAATCCAACTTCTTAAACGCTGATCTTCAGCATTGTAAGCTTCAACTTTGATTCCATCAGTCTTCATGGCCTCAAAAATCATTTCATTCATCGTTTCAGGTGGAATGTGATCGATACGAAGTTTTGAAAAGGTGTTCAAGACCTGATCCATGATGGTGACCGAAGCTTTTACGCTGTCATTAATCATCCATCCACCGTCTTTTTGCTTGGTGAGGTTCATAGTTCTACCCTGAAGGTCTGCTATGAAGACCCGGCTGATAGAAGTCTCGTCTTTAATTGAAAACTCCCGATCAGGATAAGCTGCAGCTTTTACTTCTGATTCCTGCCGCTGCAAAAACCAAAAGAGTCCTAGTAGAACGGCCAAGAGGGCAACTAGCCAGAGAAGTGATTTATTCATGAGCGAGCGTATCGTCTGCGGCGAAGGTAATTATACCCTAGCCCAAACAAACCTAGTATTAACAGCGGCAAGCCGACATTGAGGGCTTGCCAGAAGGTTTTCTCTTCTCTTGCACGTGCACCATCGAGTAAGCGGAGCTTCACCTCTCTGTTGCGAGCACTGATTACCCCACTTTCATCAAAAAGATATTCAAGCGCATTGAGCATGAAACTCTTATTATCAAAAACATACTGTTCAAATGGGTTTAGACCTAGCGGCTTAAAAGCACCTTGCTCTGGATTGATCTGATTCTTTGCAATATCCCCGTCAGCGATAACAATCATGCGCGATTCCACGCTTTGTGGCTGAAATTCTTGGCCAATGCTTGCAAGCGATTGAGCAAAATCTGACCCAACCCTGTTTTCGTAAAGCGACGAAAATTGACCTTCCATCAAGACGGCGATTGGAAATGGCCCTTTATTATATCGTTCTAGTTCAGGTTCATATCGGGCATCTTCAAGATTGACGCGGACTGGCGAAAACCGAACCAATGCGTTCTTTGTAGAGCTGAGCAGCATGTGTCGCCGGATCGGTAACTTCGTTCTTACCGTTGTGTCTATTTCACTCGGGAAAAACAAGTTAACCGGTTGCAAGCTCTTTGTGATCGGGTGCGTCGGATTAGGATTAGCTAAGACGTGGTAAGGCCATGGACGCAAATCAAATTGCGCTGCGTTTCCTACCTGACCGACAACGATTGGAACTTTGGTCGACTGTACATCGAGCACCAAATTGGGCTCAATCCGAATGCCATACTTAAATAGCATATCGTCGAGATTGAGTTCGTAATCATTTGGAATAAAAGCTCCTCTTCCCTGCAATGAATCCAAGTTGATTTGCAATCGATCAAGCATCCAAATAACGCGACCGCCTCGCATAATGTACTGATCTAGTAAAAACTTCTCACGTTCATTGAAGGCCCCACGAGGCTTTGCTATGAGGAGCGCACCTATTTGATCAGGACCAAACGGAGGCATAGTGTCCAAGCGCAAACGACCTATGTTATAGTAAGGCGAAAGACTTATGTTCAGATCTCTAGTCTGTAATTCATTCAACTCGCCATGGCCTTCAACGTAGGCAATGAGTGGACGTTTGGTGCGGAGGAGTTTCTGGACAGCATTGGCAAACTTGTACTCCAATAGGCTGATGGAGTTGTTGACGGCGACGTCAGGACTTTGACCAGGAACGTTATTCTCTAGAAGATTAACAAGAGCGGTTTGGCTCTTGTACGAAACGATAGCATAAGGATAAAGTAACCTATCCGAACGTCCATCTTTTTCTTGAACTTGAAAATTGATCGGCTTAATGCCCTTATCTGAAAGCAGTTTCCTGTTCTCATTTACTTCTGCTATCGATCCTTCATTCGGATTAGTAAAGCCGTATTCTATTTGACCGTTGATGTTGGAGAAATCTCGAAGCATTTCCTCAGTTTCATCTCTTAGCCTCTTGAAGCCAGCAGGAAATTCACCTTCTAGTAGCACTTCAATGAAAACAGGATCCTCGACCTTAGCAAGGATGTTTTCGGTGGCCGAAGTCATCGTAAATCTTTTCTCTTCAGTGAGGTCGATGCGCGCTGGTATGTAGCCAGCAACAAGATTCACTGCAATAAGAATTGCTGTAATGATGACCCATTGTATGCTATCTACTTTCTTCATGCTCGTTGCTTTTTAAGAACAAGCGTTGTGGTGAAGAGAAACCATCCAGCAACCGTGAGGAAATAGATGATATCTGGCACCAAGATCAAGCCTCTACTAATTGATCGATAGTGGTATTCGATTCCTAGTTTTTGAACGATGTTATCTAGACTTCCGACGAAAACTGGAAGGTTGCTCAAATACTGAAATCCAAAATGGACTAGGAAACACAAAAGAGCTGCAAGTAGGAATCCAACAATTTGGTTTTGCGAAAGCGAAGAAGCAAACATCCCAATGGCGCAGAAAATACTAGCTAAAAATAACAAACCGAGATACGAGCCGATAATGGCACCGCTATCTAAATTTCCTTTAGGACTTCCGAGCTCATAGACCGTGTAGTAGTATACAAAGGTTGGCAAAATGGCCAAAGCACTAAGTGCTACGCAAGCAAAATACTTTCCCAGTACAATCTGGAGGGGCGTAAGTGGCTTCGTGAGCAGTAGCTCTAAGGTTCGTTGTTGGCGCTCTTCCGCCAATGAACCCATCGTAATCGCAGGAATCAGGATGAGGAATACCCAAGGCGCGATTTCAAACAACTGATCGAGCGTTGCAAAATTGTAGCTGAGCAAGCTCGTGTCTGGAAACACAAAGAGTATGAGACCTAGCAATACGAGAAAGACTCCGATGGCTAGGTAACCAATAAGGCTACTGAGAAAGCCGAGGAGTTCTTTGCGAAATACACTTCCCATCTTAGGCTGTAATTCGTTGTTGAGTAATGGCCTGGAAAGCATCTTCTACAGAAGTTTCCTCTTGGCGTAGTTCAAGAAGGCCCCAGTTTTGATCGATACAGAGTTGAGCCAAAATGGGTCTGATTTCGGCCTTTGCATTTACGCTAAGGCGGGCCCTGTTACCATTTACTACAGACCGTTCTACGCCTTTTATTTGATTGATCATGGAAGCATTGATTGAGCGCTGACAATTAAGATGGACGATAACCTCTCCTGCCAACCGACTTTGCAGGCGTTCTATCGGATCATCAGCAACAAGCTTACCTTTATTAATAATAAGTACTCGCTTACAAAGTGCTTGCACCTCCTGCATGATGTGCGTACTCAAAAGAACAACCTTGGATTCGCCCATCTTCCGAATCACTTCCCGAATCTCACTGAGTTGATTCGGATCAAGACCACTTGTTGGTTCATCTAGAATTAAGATTGGTGGATCATGTATGAGTGCTTGAGCTAGCCCCACACGTTGGCGATATCCTTTTGATAGGGCACCTATCTGCTTTCCTAGTTCAGGAGCTAGACCTACTAACTCCACTACTCTTTCGATGGCTTGCTTCGGTTGCTTAAGTTTGTGCACACCAGCGATAAATCCTAAGTATTCACGGATGAACATCTGCGTGTACAGAGGATTGTGCTCCGGAAGATACCCGATCATTGATCGTTGTTCAGGATTAGTAGGCCAAGCAGGCTTTCCATCAATTTGAATACTTCCAGACGTAGGTTCTAAAAAGCCAGTAATCATGCGCATTGTCGTTGACTTCCCTGCACCGTTAGGTCCGAGGAATCCCGTAATGCCTACACCAGCAGTGAAGCTGACGTCATCTACTGCGCGTTGCGTACCAAAAGTCTTAGAAAGCTTGTCGAGAACGATCTCCATGCAAGGGCAAACTTATGGTTCTTAGACGTTTTTGATGTATAGCGTTAGCAGTTCGTCGAGAACGCGACCAACTCTTCTTGTCGATTAGCATTACGTCACTTTAACTTATCTATCCTTCCTTCAGCAAATCCAAGCATGGGATTTGTGTGTTATCCTTGTATTATGAAAAGATTCGGATTCACACTCGTCCTACTTTCAGGCTTTGTTTTCGCGCAAGCTTGCTCTAACATTGATAATACGCCAACTGCCGAGACAACTGTTTCAGCTGTCGCCAAAACAATCGAGCCTACTCCTAAAGTACTCCTTGAGGAAAATAATAAGGCCATTGCTAGTCCAGTAATCACTGATGAAGTGACAGCTACACCTTCTACTTCTAAAAAAGCTGTTACTCCAAAACAGGATGGTCTTGAAGTCGAAAGCACTTCAACCCCACTTGCTCAAGTCAAGGAAGTTCAAAATAATGAGCAACCTGCCGTGGTAAACTCTTCCGTGAAAGTTGAAGCTGAAATTCAACCTATTCCTTCCACGGAAGAACTTGTAGAAACAGAAACATCTGAACTAGAATCTGCTTCTGGGGCACCTTCACATGCTGTTTTTTCTGGACTTTTAAAAGAGAACGTGTCTCGTGGAAAAGTGAATTACGAAGGATTGAAAAAGAATCAGGCTACATTAAAAAGCTACATCGAGATGCTGGGCGCAAACGCTCCGGGAGATGATTGGTCTCGCAATGAGAAATTGGCCTACTGGATCAACGCCTACAACGCTGTGACGATCAACCTAATTTTGGATAATTATCCAGTCAAAAGCATCACAGACTTATCAAATGGTAAGCCATGGGATAAAAAGATTGTAACCCTAGGTGGTAAATCGTATTCCCTAAATCAAATTGAAAACGATATCATTCGTCCTAGATTCAATGAGCCACGTATTCACTTTGCCGTCAATTGCGCTGCAATTTCCTGTCCGCCAATTCGAAATGAAGCTTTCGTGGCGAGTAAACTAGACGAGCAACTTGACGAGCAGACAAGAAGCTTCCTAAAAAATGAAGCCTTTAATGCACTTAATGGTAAAACCTTCCGCGCGAGTAAAATTTTCGATTGGTATGGTGAGGATTTTGGCGACCTAAATGCCTTCATTTCTAAGTACACGAACCTCCCAGCCGACGCAACGATTGAGTTTGTCGATTATAATTGGGCACTCAACAAGCAATAGTTAATGGATGCTGATATTATCGTCATTGGAGCTGGCGCATCTGGACTAATAGCTGCTTTAACTGCAATAGAAGAAGGTAAAAGCGTCATTCTTCTCGAGCGAGCCAACCAAGTTGGAGGTCGCCTTGCAACTGATCGTGAAGGCGGGTTTCAGTTTGACCATGGGTTCCAAGTCTTGCTTAACGCCTATCCAGCTATGAAAAAGTGGATAGACTTACCCGCACTTGAAACAAAGGCTTTTTCACCAGGCGCGCATATTCTGCTTCCAAAAGGAAAACGAACGACCATTGGTGATCCATTGAGGCAACCTAATATGTTGTTGCAAACGATAAAAAGTCCTGTTGGGAGTTTTGGCGATAAGCTCAAATTGCTAAAGCTCGTTAGGAAAGTGAAGTCTACCTCTTGTGAAAGACTATTTCAAGAGGCTGAAATGAGTACCGACGATTTTCTGAATCGCTGGGGATTTTCCGCTGATATGATCAATCTGTTTTTTAGACCTTTTTACGGAGGCATCTTCCTCGAACGTGATCTGATGACGTCCAATCGGATGTTCCTCTTTACGTTCAAGATGTTTGCTGAAGGACAGGCTGTTTTGCCGAAAGGCGGACTACAAGCTGTAGCTCAGCAATTGGCAGATCGACTTCCTTCAAACGTGTTGAAGCTTTCTACTTCTGTAAATCAGATTTCGCAGAAGAGCGACTATGTAGAAGTTGATACAAGCACTGGTAAGTTCTCAGCTTCAAAGGTGATCAATGCGACCTCTCCTCCTACTGATTTTAGGCATCCTAAGCCTGATTGGGAGAGTACAATCAATGTGTACTTTACTACGACCGACACCTCGCTCCCTAAAAACTTGATCACATTGCTACCTGGAGGTTGTCCTGTCAATAATGTGGCAATTCTGGATGGACCTCAGCCTTCTTATGCGCCCGCAGGACAACATCTTATCAGCGTTACACTTTTTGCCAAGACGGGTAAATCATTTGAATTTTACGCAGACCAAGTGATGAAGTCTTTGGAGCCTTGGTTGGCCGACGAGTTACAGAAATGGAAAGCATTGCGGCATTATGATATTCCTTTTGCCTTACCCTCGAGTCGTCATGTGACATGGGAAGATGATGCAAGTACTTGGGGCTCTCAAATCATCCAAACTGGGGACTGGAGGCTTCATCCGAGTTTGCAGGGTGCGATGATGGCTGGGCAGCTAGCTGGTAAGGGAGTGGCAGAGAAAGCAATCGTATAAAAAAACAGGCACCCGACATGGAGTCAGGTGCCTGGTAGAGACTGATTGTTGCCAACCTGTTTTGGATGACTTAGGCTTTCGCCAAAACTGATTACTTCTTAGGGATGCGTAGCATTTGTCCTGGGTAAATCTTGTTAACGTCCTTAAGCATTGGCTTATTCGCTTCGAAGATTTCAGGATAGGCCATTGCGTTTCCGTAGAACTTCTTTGCAATCTTAGAGAGGCTATCGCCGCTCTTTACTTCGTAAAAATCTGCTTCTGGTTCTGGGTTAACAACTGTTACGCGATCATCTACCGTACAAATACCTGTAACATTACCGAGTGCAAGAATGATTTTTTCTTTGTGAGGCTGCTCCATCACTTGACCATAGATTGTAACCGCATCTTGATTAACAGTAAGGTCTAAGTTCTCGATTGGTATTCCAGTACTATCTACAACTCCACGAAGAAGAACTCCACGCTGACGCTCTAACATTTCTGCCGCTTGGGCACTTGCTTGAGCTTCGGCTGCTGATTTTGCTGCAGCTGCTTTTACCGCTGCTTCGTCGTTGTCGCGGCCAAAGATTTTTGCTCCGGCATTCTTTAAAAAGGAGAATACTCCCATGAGATTAGGTTTTAAGTGTGGCCGTAAGGTAACTTTTAGGATCAGATTTGAGCTGATAATCGTCCGAATCATCCTTTTGAATAGACAAAATTCATCGTTCAGAAGACAAATACGATCTGGCTTTCCCCAAAACTTGCCAAAAAGTTCTTTTCAGCCTACCCAATTAGGGCCAAAACATCCCAGAATACCAATACTCAAGCGATTATGCGCGTAAAAGTCTTTGACTATTTAATCTTATCGAACAAAACCTGCGCAACGTTCAGGTACATTCTCGTATCTTCGCGCCGCTTTTAACGTAAGATTTTATAATCTGCGAATCAAAGTCGCACTCTCTACTGAAAACCGCATACTATGCAAGGGAAAGGGATAGTGAGGTTCTTCCTCATCCTGCTTACCGTTATCTGTGTTTATCAACTTCTATTTTTCATCCCAGCAAACCGGGTGGAAGCAGATGCTGAAACATTCGCAGAAACGCAAGTTATGGGCCTAGAAAAAGGGCCCGTCAAGACATCAAGTTATAACGACGCTCGCCGCGCTTATCTCGACTCTATGTCGAATGAGAAGGTGTGGAGTTTAGCCGGGATACGTAACTTCACTTATGCTGATGTAAAGCAACAGCAGATCAATCTCGGACTCGACCTTAAAGGCGGAATGAGTGTGATCATGCAAGTGGATCTACGGACATTCCTTGAGAAACTCAGCGGGAACAGCACAGACCCAACGTTTGTAGCTGCACTCGACGCTGCCGACAAACAGCAGGCTAGTTCTCAGTCGGATTACGTAACGCTTTTTGTAGACAATTTCATTGCTCTAGGCAATGGAAAGTCTTTAGCTAGCATTTTTTCGCGTAGCGAAACGCTCCGCGATGAGATCAGCTTTCAAACCACCGATGGTGAAGTTGCCAGAAAGCTGAACGAGCTCTCAAAAGAGACCGTAAAGCTTACTTACTCTCTACTTAAGGAGCGTATTGACCGCATGGGGGTTCTTCAGCCAAACGTGTCTCTAGATGAAGCGCGCGATCTGATCGTTGTAGAACTTCCGGGTATTGACAATCCGAAGCGTGCTCGCGATCTCCTCGTTTCTGCTGCTGCGCTAGACTTCTATGATGTCTACCGTAACTCTGATCCAGGAATCTTCCAAGCGATTATCAATGCGAATGATGCGCTTACAGCTGAAGCTGGTGGAAGTGCCTCAAGTGAGCCGGAGATCGCTTCAATAGATACGCTCTTTGCTACTGATAATCTTGGTAACGTAGATAGATCTACGATTACAGGTTATGATACCACTTACACAAACGATGCAGCTAATGCAGGTGCTTTGTTTAGCCTCTTCCAGCCACTCAATCCTCAACAGGGTGCGTCTGCTGTTATTGGTTATACGAATCGCTCTTCGAAGGAAAAGCTAGCGAAGCTGTTTGCTTCAGAGACTTTCGAAAAGTCTGTCCCTCAGGATGCGAAGTTTGTAATCTCACAGAAGCCTATTCGCGATCGTGAAACACGTGAGTTCACCACTGATTACACCGTATATGCTCTGCGTACTCAACCAGGTGGAGAACCTGCATTGAGCGGTTCGCACATCATCGATGCTGGTCAAAGTGTTGACGTACAAGGATCAGGTGAAGTTGAGGTCAACATAACCATGGACCAAACAGGTGCACGTGAGTGGGCTGAGATTACAACCACACGCGTTGGTCGTGAGTTTGCCATCGTACTTGATGAAGAAGTCATTAGTGCTCCAGTAATCAACCAGCCTATTACAGGTGGTCGTTCACGCATCACTGGTGGTTTCAATATTCAAGAAGCACAGGATCTTGCAACAAAGATTGAAGTAGGCCGCTTACCTGCGGAGACACGTATCATACAAGAGAGTGTGGTTGGACCTTCTTTAGGTCAAGACAACATCAATAGTTCAGTTCGTGCATTGATCATCGGTTTTGCACTTGTACTCCTCTTCATGGTGGCGTACTACAGCGGAGCAGGTTTTGTATCAATCCTAGCACTTCTCGCAAACATCTTCTTCATCTTCGGTGCGCTTTCGAGCTTTGGTACGGTCTTGACCTTGCCTGGTATCGCAGGTATCGTCTTGACGATCGGTATGGCGGTTGATGCCAACGTAATCATCTACGAGCGTATTAGAGAAGAACTTCGAACTGGCAAATCAAACTTGGTTGCAATTAAGGATGGTTTCTCTGCTTCTTATTCTGCGATTATCGATGCGAACGTAACGACACTCCTAACTGCCTTTGTCCTCAACTACTGGGGTCTCGGTCCTATCAAAGGATTTGCAGTCGTTTTGATGATCGGTATTTTCACTTCACTTTTTACTGCAGTATTGATTACTCGTTTAATCATCGATTGGAGAACAAGTGGAGGAAAGGAGCTAGGCTTCTCAACTGGTTTCTCAGAGAACGTGCTTTCGAAAATCAATATTGATTGGATGGGTAAGCGTAAAATTGGTTACGCGATCTCTACTGTATTGATCATCGCTTCTCTTGCGAGTATCTTCACTAGAGGATTCGATCTAGGTGTTGACTTCCGAGGCGGATACAGCTACAACGTTGAGTTCATCGGTGAAAACGTTGATCAACAACAGCTTCGTGATGCCCTTTCAACCGCTTTCGATAACTCAAGTACTGTAGTGAAAGCTGTTGATGGATCTCAGACCTTCAACATTACTACCAGCTACCAAGTAGATAATCCTGAGCAAGATGCTCAAGACATCGTAACAGCTGCGCTTTTCAAAGGTGTTTCGGCTGTTCAGCCTGGTATCTCTATGGAAGCCTTTAACACGCCAGACCAAACTGATGCTACACGTGTTATCAGTTCATCGAAGGTGGGTCCGACGATTGCAGATGACATTCGTTCATCTTCTTTCAAGGCAGGTATCGCTGCACTACTCTTAATCTTCTTCTACCTCTTCATTCGTTTCTCTCGCTGGGAGTTCTCGATTGGTGCGGTTGCTGCGCTTTTCCACGATGTCATCATCACGTTGGGTATGTTCAGTCTTCTTCATGGTATTCTACCATTTAGCATGGAGATCGATCAAGCCTTCGTTGCGGCAATTCTCACGGTAATTGGTTACTCTGTAAACGATACGGTAATTGTATTTGACCGTATCCGTGAGTTCATCGGTACTTACACTGGGCGTTCAAAGGAAGAAATCTTCAACTTAGCGATCAATAGTACACTAAGTCGTACACTTATCACTTCACTCACTACCCTCTTGGTTGTGGGTATGCTTTTCGCCTTCGGTGGTGGTAGCATTCGTGGATTTGCATTCGCGCTCTTGATAGGTATCCTTGTAGGTACGTACTCATCAATCTTCGTAGCATCTGCTACTGTAAACGATTTGGTGAAGGACATCAAGCCGAAGCCTAAGACCATCGTTTCGGGTGGTTCTGATTCTTCTGGTGGAAGCTTTACTAGAGCAGCAGAAGCAAAAGCAGCTTCGACTGACGCTTAAGATCTTTTTAAAAGCTTACCGCTAAAACCGTCGTTCCAGCAATGGGACGACGGTTTTTTT
>CALDTK010000241.1 GCA_937924035.1 uncultured Saprospiraceae bacterium
CAATGGCACGTCTATTACAATCCAGCCGCCAGAGCCGCCCACTTACGATCCAATACTTGAGGAATTGGACTTTCAACAAATGATGAACACGAACAAATGACCAACCTAATCCCCCTAATACCCGGCCCCATAATAGTCCTAGTTGTTTACACATGGCCTATATGGATATTTGAATTGATTTGGAAGGTGTTGTTTTGAGATACGCTATTTTGATTTTGATAGGTTTGCTGTCTGCATGTATCGATAACAGTATTGATAAACAGGCTGCAGATAAAGGAATGGAGTGCGAGGTAGTGGAAGGCTTGTATGTGCATGACTATATCAGAAGCAACAGAGTCATGAGTCCGGTTTATAAGTGCAAAAAAGTACCCGATCAAGAAGCTGAGATATCCAGTGACTAAACTATCCAACCCGCTACCCAGCACTAGCGGCGGCGCTCTAACCGGAACGTTGCTCACCCTAGTCACTTATCTGGCTTCAAAGGATTTCAATCTGCTGTTTGTCGACTGGTCTTTTGTTGGCAACCTTATGGGTATCGGTGGTGGTGTTTCTGGTGCTATTGGATACGCAACAAGCAATAAAAACAAATCCACCACAAGCGGCTTTACCTTCTCTGCACGCTCAATCACAAATCTTGCAGGCGTACACCAAGACTTAGTTCAAATCACCACACGAGCCCTAGAACTGTCACCACACGACTTTGCTATAACCAGCGGCGTTCGTACACCTGAACAACAAAAGGCTCTGTACGATTCTGGTATAAGCCCTGTGAAGAATTCCCGACACCTTTACGGCTATGCAGTTGATATCGGCGTATGGATTGGTAACGACATAACTTGGGATATTAAACACTACAAAACCGTGTCCAGAGCATTTAAGCAAGCCGCAGCTGAACTTGGTATTTCAATCGAATGGGGTGGTGATTGGGATTCAGTTGATGGGGTGCATTTTGAATTGGCACATAGTCAGTATCCAGATACCGTTGTTGGATTGGCTTAAAACTATCGTTAAAACAACAACCTACATAGTTGTTTAGATGGGTTAGGGGTATAATTAGATAATGAACATCACAATGAACATCGAAAAGTACACCAAAGACGGTTACAAATTCTCACACAGCGTCAAAAGCGAGCAGAACATACCTCGATTCGAAGCCCTTCAAGATATCGCATTGGGATTGCCTGCAGACGTCACACCCGAATCAATTGAAGCTCATAAGGGCAATACATCACCCGGTCAAATAGGCCTACATCTAGCCTTACGTTGCTTCCAAGCCAGTGACGATGACCCAAAGGGCGCTGAGTTTTATTTTGACCTTGGGAATGATGTGGATTTGAGTGCTTATCGGTTGGTTTATAGTTTTGATCAATAGAATATATAACTGAGAGAGTTTATGCAGCCAGCTACAGAAGAAGAAAAACAGAGACGTTTAAAGTTGTTTCGCCGGTCGAATATGATTCGAACCACCGAGCTCAAAATACACAACAACAAGCTTGAATTAACACCAAGTGAGATTGCCGCTAAAGCTCAAAGGTTAAGAGAGCATAGAATAGAGGTGGGGAACAGGATTTTTCAAATCCGGCAGTACGCTAACGCTAACCCGACATGCAATGGATTCGGTGCGAGAATTGAAGTGGCAATGCTAGAAACAGCGAAGCAGCTCGCCGAGTCAAAAATCAGTTATCAGGAAGTAGAGAGGTTTGAGAAGCCCATATTTAACGATGCTGACATACTTTCTGAGCGGCTAACAGCTGCATGGAGATACTGCGCCGAAACAACGCCAGAGAAGCTACCACAAGAGAACTGTGTCTATCTAATCGAAGGTGGCGGTTTTTGCAAAATTGGGGTTAGCAGCAATGTTGGCAGTAGGCTAAGTGAGTTGCAGATCGGCTCACCGCTGCCACTTGCCTTGAAAACGGTAATTCCTTGTCATAAAGGGCAGTCCTACAGGCTCGAAAAGGCGTTACAAAGAGAATTCAAAGAAAAGAGGACGCATGGAGAGTGGTTTGCCTTGGACCAGAATGACCTAGCCAATATTAAAAAATCATGCGCTCACTGGCTGGTTGACTATGAGAAAAATGAAAATGCCCCAAGCCCTAAAGCACTACAGACCGTCACCCAACCCAATACCAATTAATATTGATTGGAGAAGGTTAGTTTGCGCCTTCGGAGAGGCTGGGTTAAAAAACGACGCACTTATCAATTATGAAGTAAGCAAGGAGCTGCTGTATTACTTGAGAAAAGGTAAGTCACAACCAAATCCAACATGGAGCACATGCAAGAAGCTGTGGCTAGCGGCCCAGGCTCGATTAACACCAGAAGAAATAGAGGGCTGTATACGTGAACCAGACTGAAGCAAAAGCCCTACAGTGCGATGAGGATGCGCGCCATGTAGGGATGGAGCAATTGCAGAATTGGGGCGCAATGCTGAGAGCTCAGGCCAGAGTAGGTCCGGCAGGTTATAAGCCAAGCCCAATATTTAAAAACATAACCAGTCGCTATCCAAGCGAGCAGTCACACGTATACGAGACATACCGCTCAGACGACGCTTATTTGATTATGGACTTGATCAATTGGCTGGTCACAGATGAAGCTGAGTTGTCGATAATGTATCTGTTCTACGCTGAAGAGACCACGTACAGCAACACTGAACAAACTCTTACGAAGTTCAATCAAGGCGAGGCGGAAAGAGGTCGTAAGGGCATAGGCGAGTCCAAGCTGCGATCGATACTTACTAGCAAAGAAATCCAGATAGGAACTGCTCTTATCGTGGCAACTAACGATGATTCATGGAAACAAATCACCAAATTGATGGCCGGAAAATAATGTATTTCCCTATTAAATTTAATCTATTAACTGTTACAGCAAGCATGCTGACAATTCAAACGCTACGTGATTCCAATTTTATACCATCGCGCGTATAGTGAATTCCTACAATCGCGCGAGACCGACCAAAGCGCACCAACAAAGGCCCACAACGGGCCTTTTTGCGTTTCTGCACCACTGAAAATTAATCAATGAACAAAATAATAGTTGTACTAGCTGTAGCAATACTTAGCTCATGTACAACTGTTGAGCTGAAAAAGACAGAAGAAGTCGTCCACACAGCGCCCTTTGCCGTCCAAATCCTATCCAGCTACATAGGTGAAGACGAGAAGGCAATCGACGCCCTAGTTGGCCCTGTAGCGTCACTGAGAAATCTTCACGCTAAAGTTAAAAGCATGGACTCGCAAAGTTCATTCTACGACTTCTATTTGACCAACCCAAACGACATTATTCTCGCTGTCACTGATTGGCAAAAGGTCATTAACGTTGTCACTGAATACGCTCAAAGGACCGGTAAGCCGATTCCAGAAGAGTTGAAGTCGTGGCGCAAGGATGTTGAAAAGGCTTGGCTGGAGCTTGCTAAGGCGATTAAAACCAAGTCCAGAAACGAACGATTGGAAAAATACGCAAACCTGATGCTGAGAATGTTGGCGGCTAGGGCTGGGACACTGGTGTGATGATAAACCCTGGTATTTAATGAAACAAAGAAAACGCGTCACTAAGTACCGGACGCAAACCGATCTGATCTACCACACCAATATCAAGGGTAGGTCGTTCGAAAATGACGAACTAAAGCTCGAATCCAATGGTCGGGCCGTTGTCAAAGAAGGTTTCAGATCAGACGGCTGTTCACCAACATTCAAACTGCCGTTCAGCAAAGTATTCCAATTCGGCTGGATTGTAGGCCCGCCCAATGGCCCTAGAAATCCTGATACCGGACTACCAATCTCAGCAAGGGCATTTTTCC
>CALDTK010000242.1 GCA_937924035.1 uncultured Saprospiraceae bacterium
CGCCTAGCAGACTGAAAAAGTCTTACATTTGCGCTCCGATTGAAAATTCGCCGGCGATGAATACTTTCCAACTTAGCGGAGACCCCCGCACAGCTACTGGCAAAAAGGCCACTAAAGCAGACCGCGCTGCGGGCAAGATTCCTTGCGTTGCTTATGGTCGTTCTGGTGCAGAGCACTTTACCGTATCCCACTCAGATGTTCGTAAGCTTGTCTTCACGGGTGTCTTTAATATTGTTGACCTCACCGTAGGTGGAAAGTCACAGCAGGCTGTTCTTAAGGCAGTACAATATCACCCTACTACTGAAGCGATCGAGCATATCGATTTCGTGAAAGTAGAGCAGGGACACCAGATCAAGGTGGAGATTCCACTCCGTACGAAAGGTGTTTCAGAAGGTGTTAAAGCTGGTGGACGTCTCGTCCAGAGTGTTCGTAAAATTAAAGTGAAGTCAGATCCCAACAATCTTGTGGATGAGCTTTTCGTAGACATTTCTAGCCTACAGCTCGGTGATGCTATTCGTGTACGTGATATCGAAGTTCCAGAAGGAATCTCTATCATGGCCAACGGTGCAGTTCCAGTAGCAATGGTTGAAGTTCCTCGTGCTCTTCGTTCTGCAGAGACAGCTGCTCTCAAGGAAAATGATGGAGCTGCTGATGGCGGCGAGGAAGGTGCTGAAGAAGCAGCTGAATAGAAACCTCTTTTACAGAGCAGCACGCATTTGTCCATCAGATTGGTCATATTAGCAGTGCACTTAAAAAGACACGCTTTCCTAAGGAGAGCGTGTCTTTTTTTTTGATCTTGCGGCATGATGCAAGATTCCTTAAAGGTATGCGTACTGCAGTCTGATTTGGTTTGGAAAAATGTGGACTCAAATCTATCAGCCTTTTCAAAACAACTTGATGAAGTAGATCAAAAGGTAGATCTCTTTGTGCTTCCAGAGATGTTCAGTACAGGGTTTTGCATGCAGCCAGAGGAAGTTTCGTCTTCCGCAGGGAAGAATTCTCTACGCTGGCTCATCGCGCAAGCAAGACAACGCCAAGCAGGTTTTTGCGGAAGCGTACTCTATCTTCTTGATGATGGGAGATATGTAAATAGGATGTTTCTCGTCGAAGCAGATGGTAGCTATACGCATTACGATAAGCGCCATCGGTTTGCACTAGCAAAAGAGCATAAAGCCTATTCTGAAGGAAGTCCTCAGCCAGTCATTGCTCTTTTTCGTGGCTGGAAAATTCTACTCCAAGTCTGCTACGATTTACGCTTTCCTGTTTTTTCTCGAAATGCTGTTAACGGTTACGATGCAGTAATCTATGTCGCGAATTGGCCAGAGCCAAGACGACTTCATTGGCGAACGCTTTTAGTTGCTCGAGCGATAGAAAACCAAGCATACTGCATTGGTGTCAACAGAGTTGGAGAAGACGCCAATGGCCTCTCATATGTAGGCGATTCGATGGTGATTGACCCCTTAGGAGGCGTCTCGCTTGATCTCAATAATGCAGCATCATTTGGTTTAGCAGAACTAAAGAAAGGTATGATAGTCGCTACACGGACCCGCCTGCCATTCCTATTAGATGCAGATCGGTTTTCGCTTGTTGATTAACAGATGTTAGTCATTTTTTCTTCTCTAGTCGGGTAATACTCAATATGTTAGCCCAAAGCAGCCGACGTATGTCGATAAATTATGTCAGATGCTTTTGCCAAAACAGTTGTCTTCCCAACGAGCACTGGCCTGAAAGCAGGACAGATTAAAGCGGTTTCTATAAAACACTAGTAAGCACAAACAGTAATTTTTAGGGGGTATATCCCCCAGCAAACACCAGTAAGAGGATATGGCTGACAATGACCAAAACCCAAAACGAACAGAGGACAATTATGCCGTCTGTTCCACTTACGAAGACCGTATAGTCGATAGTAAGCACTCAAATCATGATGATGTCATTGCGTTTGAACACCGTAATGGCCTGCACTACTTCGCGACCCTAACTAGGGATGGTGAAATAGCTTTAAGGTCCGAAGGGTATACGACTGCAGCAGCTCGAGAAAACGGTATTCAATCTGTTTTGAGAAATCGAGAGAATGCTGATAGGTGGAAAGTAGTCGAAGATGGGAATAATTACTACGCTGCACTGAGGGCAGGCAACAACCAAGAAATCGGCCGAAGCTGTCCTAAGAAAAGCCGTGCTGCAGCAGAAATGGTTATCTCTCAGGGTAGCGGTTCGAGCAGCATTGCTCAAAGTGCTTCGGCAGTAACAGCAAGCGCAGCTGCAAGTCTAACTGATACCAAAGAGTCTTATGTTCCCAATGCAGCGCGCGAACAAGACAATTACCTAGTCTGTTCTGAGTATCAAGAACGTGTCAACGATAGTAAGCATCCAAAGCATAGTGATGTAATTGTTTTTCAGCACGCAAATGAGCTCTATTACTTCGCAACAGTAGATCGTGATAACAACATAGCCCTTCGCTCGGAAGGATATCCTACAACTGGAGCTCGAGATAATGGACTAAAGTCCGTTTTACGTAATCGTGAGAAGAGAGCACGATTTAAAATTGAGCAAAATCGTGGGCTTTACTTCACCTGCTTGACTGCAGGTAACAACCAAGAAATTGGACGTAGCTGCCCTAAGAAGACTGAAGCTGCCGCGATGGCTATTTGGCCAGCAATGAGTGCTGCAGCAGCCGCGCTAAAAGCTCGTGAAGCTGAAGCAGCAGCAGCTATAGCAGCGACGAAAGCGCCTGCTGCTGAAAAGCCAAAACCAAAAGCGAAAAAAGAAAAGAAAGAAAGAGATCGAGTAACAGAAAACTATCTCAAGTGTAGTGAGTATGAAGCTCGTCTAAGCGATTCAGTCCATCCCGAGCATAAGGATTTCATTGCGTTCTCACACAAAAATGGGCTTCACTACTTTGCAATGCTAGACAAAAACGGAGGTGTTGGCTTCCGTTCGGAAGGGTATAAGAGTCAAGGAGCAAGGGAGAATGGAATCGATTCTGTCATTAAGAATCGCGAGAATCCTAAGCGATACATCGTAATACGTAAATCAAATACCTACTACGCAGCGATAAAGGCAGGTAACCACCAAGAAATTGGTCGAAGCTGTAAAAAGGATTCAAGAGAAGCGGCAAATTGGTTGATTCCAGGTTCATCCGAGCCAAAACCCAAAAAGTCCTCAGCAGCTTCTACGATAGCTGGAGCTAGTCTTGCAGCAGCAGCAGTCTCTACACCAGTGCCTCCACCACCAGCTCCGAAACCAGAGCCAGTTGCGCCTGAACCTCCAAAAGAAAAGGAGGATGACTACTTGGCATGCAAGGAGTATCAAGGTCGAAAAATCAATGATAAGAAGAACAACGTGTCGCTTTTTAAGCACGAAAACGGGCAGTTCTACTTTGCAATTGTTGATAAGGCAGGTAACGTCCGCATGCGCTCTGAAGGCTTCCCAGATGCTAAACGAAGAGATGAAGAGCTCTCAGGAGCCCTGCGTTTTATTGATGATGAGACGAAGTATGAGCGTATAACTCGTGGTAAGTACTTCATCAATGTTTTGCATGATGAAACTGGTCGCGAAGTAGGTCGCTCATGTGCAGCAACCGAAGAAGTCGCTTTTATTCCTCCAGTGGAAAAGGAAGATGACTACCTCGCATGTAAAGAGTACAGTGGACGCAAGGTCAACGATAAGAAAAATCGAGTGTCGTTGTTCAAGCACGATAATGGCCAGTTCTACTTTGCTATCATGGATGGCAATAATAAGGTTCGACTTCGCTCAGAAGGTTTCCCTGACGCCAAACGACGCGATGAAGAATTATCAGGAGCACTACGCTTCATAGATGATGAGTCTAAGTACACTCGCATAACGAAAGGAAAGTATCACATCAATGTCCTGCATGATGAAACTGGTCGCGAGGTTGGACGTTCTTGTGCTCAAAAGGAACCAGTTCCGTTCATTCCTGTAGCCGCAGTTGCCGCAGCAGCTCCAGTTGTTGCAGCCGCAGTACCTAAGCCAACGCCTCCGCCAAAGAAAGTTGAACCAGTTGTTGCTGCTGCCGCAGCACCTCCAGTTGCCGCTGCTGCCGCGACAAAAAGCGGTTGTGCATGGTGGATGTGGTTATTAGGACTACTTGCGTTATTGGCATTCCTATGGTGGGCACTTCCGCAAGGCTGCAATGGTCTTGGTTGTAATGCTCCGAAAGCTCCAGCCGTGGCTGCCGTTGAAGCTCCAGCAGCTCCACCACCGGCGCCAAAGCCTGAGCCAACACCTCCACCACCGCCACCAGCACCAGTGGTTGAAAGTTGTAACTGTAACACGTTGACTCATCCGGTATTCGATATTCCAAGTCGCTCTCCAAAGAGCATCACCCGGTTAGGAACAGCTCCAGAATTTGGAAATAGTCATAGCCTCAGCCCAGCGGAATTCTTCGCGAAGCTTCAGCGTCGCGCTTCAAATAGTTCTGCAGATCGTTCATTCTTGAACGGTGTGGCAAAAGCGATGGGCTACGATAATTTCTCTGGCCTAAGTGCGGACAAATTCTCTAGTGTAACGCTTGATCGTGGAACGACAGGTAACCTCGGGTCAACACCAAGGCACAAGACGATCTATGCAACACTCAACACGAGTGGACAGGATCTAAAAGCCTTCCGTATCGAAGCGGCAAATGGCTGTCATATGCACTTCATGAAGACCTGCGGAAATCACTTCTTTTTCTGCCCGAAGAGTTAAGTGATCAACGTCTGACCTCTAGGTTAGAGAATGAAGAGTTAGCCCCTTTCTGCAGTGCAGGAAGGGGCTTTTTCGATTTACGCAACTAAGAATTAGAATACGGTTCCTCAATAAGTGGCACCATTACCTCATTCATAGTAACCGAAAGAGTATAAAGTGCTGATGGACGGTTGATTATCACCGATTTCAGTATAATATTAGTCGAACCCCCTTAGTCGAGTGGCCGTAAACAACGGTCGAACAAACACTAAATCATGACTAACCAATCATCTGCTAAGGCAGGGGAAGGGGGGAGCACGCAATTCCAATTATGGGCTGCGATGTTACTTATCCTGACCACTCTTTTTATAAGCTCATGCTCGTCACTCGGCGAGCTATCTCTTCGGTCGCCAGCCGATGAAGTCTCTATCGAAATCGAAGACCCTGAAGTCCGCTTACGTCAAAACATCCAAAGCTGGGCTGGGAATTATATAGGAGCTCCACACGTTTACGGTGCCAAAGGTCCCGACAAGTTTGACTGTAGTGGATTCACTAGCTACGTGCTTCGCGAATTTGAAATTGCGCTACTTGGTAGCTCAATGAGTCAAGCTAAGCAGGGTAGACCGGTTGAGATAAAGGATGCGAAACCAGGAGACCTCGTTTACTTCCAAAACAGCAACGGTCAGGTGAATCACGTGGCCATCGTCACGTCAAATTCTCCAGAAGGTCTAGAAGTTATACACGCAACTACCTCGCAAGGAGTTGTACAAGACAACGTTACGAAATCTAGTTATTGGGCTCCAAGACTCGCCGGTGTTCGCTGTGTAGTTGATTGCCGTGTAGGCGGGGGATTGGTCTCAAACAACTAATCACACCAGTCGGAAAACCTAGCATTTTCAACTGGTTAACCAATATTTGAGTTAACAAAACGACCTTACTGCTGAGTCGGTTGACATCATTAACCTCGCATCAGACTTCAAGTTTGTTGCGAGGTTTTTTCATTTTGAAACTCGTCGCAGCTACTTTTTTTTAGATGTCGCACTCTTCGCTTTTTCGATCTTTTACCAGAATCGGAGAAATACTACACATAGTGTATACTTCACACTATGGTGTAAACGCCGAGTAAGACGTACATTTGTAGCTTCGTGAATATTCAATCGATGTCGATCTTCTCTTACTGAGGAGTAATAGAAATAAGATTGGATTCCAACCGTCTCTTCAAATGCCTATGCTCAATCTCATTCTCTTCGGCCCTCCTGGTTCAGGAAAAGGAACTCAAGCAACTAAATTAGCGGAGCAGTTTGGCTTGGTGCATATTTCCACTGGAGATCTGTTTCGTTATGAAATTGGAAATGATACTCCGTTGGGCAAAGAGGCCAAGAGATACATGGATCAAGGACAACTTTGCCCAGATACCGTTACCATCGGAATGCTCAGGGCGAAGGTGGAGCGTCACCCTGAAGCAGGTGGGTTCATCTTTGATGGCTTTCCACGCACGGTTGCACAAGCAAAAGCACTTGATCGTCTCCTGACTGGGATGAATGAGCAGGTTGATGCGCTTCTAGCGCTTGAAGTACCAGAAGATGAAATTACTGGTCGGTTGCTAGAAAGAGGCAAAACAAGCGGGCGCTCTGACGATCAGGATGAGGCAATCATACGCAATCGTTTCGCTGTATATCAAGCTGAAACTTCTCCTGTGTACGACTACTATGATAAGTCTGCAAAAGCTAATCGTATCGATGGAGTTGGTAGTATTCCTGATATTTTAGGCCGATTAGTTGCTGAAATTGAGCCGCTGAAGCAATTGAGTTAGAACTTACTCAACTTCTTTAGAAAGAAGTACACGCCAACGAAACGACCGTACCTTTGTGCTCGCTTGAAGTAATTCAAGAGACTACAACCTTTCGCTATGGCTAATCAAAATTTTGTCGACTACGTCAAGATCAATTTTCGATCTGGAAAAGGTGGAGCGGGAAGTGCTCACTTTAGACGAGATAAACTGACAGCTTTGGGAGGCCCAGATGGTGGCGACGGTGGCCGTGGAGGTCATATTATTTTGAGAGGAAACGAACACAGGTGGACACTGCTTCACTTACGTTACAGTAAGCACTTGCGTGCGGAAGACGGAGCCAGCGGTACCGAAAATCAAAGTACTGGAAAAGACGGTGCTGATTATATACTCGAAGTTCCCCTAGGTACTATTGCTCGAGATGCCCAGACGGGCGAAGTTGAATTTGAAATCACTGAGCACGGAGAAGAGCGAATTCTTCTTCCCGGTGGCCGTGGCGGCCGTGGAAACGTGCACTTCAAAACGCCGACCAATAGAGCTCCGCGCTATGCTCAACCTGGAGAACCATTTCAAGAAGCCTGGAAAGTACTAGAGCTCAAAGTCATTGCAGATGTTGGCTTAGTTGGGTTCCCAAATGCAGGGAAAAGCACCTTACTCAGTGTAATTTCAGCCGCAAAGCCAGAAATTGGTGCATATCCTTTTACCACATTAGTGCCCAATCTTGGCGTAGTTAAATACCGGGGTGACAAGAGTTTTATTGTTGCAGATATCCCTGGTATAATCGAAGGTGCGCACGAGGGGAAAGGTATCGGTCACCGGTTTTTGCGTCACATCGAACGAAACGCCACTTTGCTCTTTCTCATACCCGCAGATGCAGATGATATTAAAGCGGACTATGATGTGCTCTTAAATGAGCTCGAGATGTACAACCCCGAACTTCTTGATAAACCACGCATTCTAGCCTTGAGTAAAAGTGATCTTATCGACGATGAACTTGAAGAAGCAATCACGGAGACCCTGCCTGAGGGCGTTCCTTTCATTTTTATCAGTTCGGCTACTACGAAGAACCTGGATCGCCTAAAGGATATGCTCTACAAAACGGTGAGTGATTCACAAGACCTATCAACAAAGGCAACTCCATTTGAAGAGTAGCATTTTAGGGTGCTAGAAAGTAGAATTTGCCGCTATCGTTCTAAGAGCTTTGCAACTAGGCTGAAAAGCTGCAGGCTGTAAAAGGCCAATAGTAATCGATCAACTAAGGACAATATCCATTAAGGCGCCAAAGCCAGTAGCATCTTTGTATACGCGATCGTGATAAATGGCTGCTGAAAACCTCAGTTGATGAGGTTTATCATTTCGCACGACAAGTTCGATCATCACATTGCCAAACTGTTGGTCATGTTGGTCGGCGGTGTGTCCATCCATTGCGACATCTGGGCCATCAGGATGAGACCAAGACGGTCGAGGCTTTAGATAATACCTATCGGTACGTTCGGTTGCTCCTGCTTTTGAATAAGTACGAGCATCGGCAACTTGTGTACGATAAGCTTGTGTGAGTACCCGTTCTCTTAGGTACAACTGGAAAAATTCGGCTTCTTTGAGACTGTATTGCGTATCGTTGAAGTGTATAACAAATCCCTTCTGACTTTTGGTAGAGAGAAAGTCTAGTCCACTATCTACACGATTGGGTTCGGTAAGGAAGAGCGCGTATTGATCTGAAAGCCAGTCTAATAGGCGCCTGCAAACAAGGCCGTCTCGCCAACGTGCAAAGGCTTCAGTTTCATCTTTGTGCCTTGACAATACTTCATGAATAGCAGGGGACGAAGGTTGAGATTCCTCTGCAGATTGAAATATAGATTTTAGCTGATCCCACAATCCCATGATGAAATAAGGGATTCCTGCGTGGATAGTTTTCGCGAAAGCTACCTTAGAGGCTGTTGGAACACCTAATCTCTCTTTCTCGCTACGATCTGGTTGCTGCCATCTTGCAGTCAGTTTTAATCATTGGTGCCCTTGGGACGGCCTTCGGTTACTTGACCAAGCGTTCTGGTAATCGCTCTTCTAACGTGTTTTTTTCCTTGCTACTCGTAGCTTTTTCGTTTAGCATTGGGTCGTTAGTTTTCGAGCATTTAGGCCTTCCGGCAAAACACCCTTCACTTCGCTTCGTACCCCTTTGGTTTACTTGGACGATTGGACCTGCGTGGTTTTTTTACGTAAAATTCTCACTCTTTCCTTCTTATCGTTGGCGCTGGACAGATGCAAAGCACTTCATTGTTCCTGCAGCGCAAGCAGTTTATTACACTATTGTCTTCTTCGGAGGATTGGGAGAGGTCGTGCCTGAAACAGTATTTGGGATCCGCGCGACTACCCTCGATGAAGTCATCTTCCTCATGAGTGTATTCGGATATCTCTTTGTGAGCTACAGATATTTGCGCTACAAAGCACGAGAAATTGGAGAACAAAGGTTGAGATGGGATTACTGGAAAGTTCAATTACTTAGACGATCTCAACGTATCTTATTTGTACTACTCACCTTTAATTTTGTATTCGTCGTTTTCAATTTTACAACAGTCCAACAGAGTGGGGTAGGCTTGCTTCATTTGCGAGGATTTTACGCATCAAGCTCATTGAGTTTCGGACTCATCTTAGTCTATTTGCTGCGAGGAGTTGCCTATCGACAACACTTTTATCCGCAAGTTCCTATTGACGATTTAGCTAAAGTTGGAGATTCAGCTTCTGATAGATTGGACGCCCTTACTATAACTCATAAGGGTTTTTGTGATCCTGATTTGCATGAAGTTAGAGTTGCCCGTGCAGTTGGTATTCCTCCTCAACAATTAAATGAGCTTGCACAAGAAAAAGGCTACAAGAATTGGTGGAAGTGGATTCAATCTTTACGCCTTCGAGAAATTTCGAAGTTGCGTAAGTCCAAACCAATTTCGCTGCGTAAAGCAGCACTCGATGTAGGATTTGCTAGCCTTAGAGTGGCCTTACGTGCATTTCGAAAAAGAGCCTAGCGCCTTACTTCTTTCGGTATATCACATCAGCGAAATAGCCACGCTTGTCTTGGAGAATGTCTACACGCTCAAGTCCATGTGACCTGCCAAGAATTGCAAGCTCTGTCTTTGAATACTTCCGACTGACTTCTGTGTGAATCACCTCCCCAATGGTAAACGTCCGTTCAATTCCTAATTGAGGGATGGAAACATGTTGGTCAGTTTTTGGATACAAATAGCTCCGCACTTCTCCTGTTTCAGGATTATATAGGGGGTAAAAAGCCCAAGACTCGACATCGAAATTTCCGTTTAGTTCTCGATTGATACGAGTCAGAAGATTGAGGTTGAATTTTGCCGTTATCCCTAGGTCATCGTCATATGCAGCAAGAATCGTTCGTGGGTTTTTACGCAAGTCAATTCCTAGGATGAAATAATCACCCGTTTGCATTCGGTCAGCAATTTTACCCACGAACTCGTTTGCCGCATCGAAAGAGAAATTACCGATGTTAGAACCGAGGAAAAGAATCACTCTTCTAACTTCGCTTGAATCTTGAAGTGAATCAAGAGCCTCCATGTAACTCGCATGCAAGGGATCGACCTCTAGATTCGGGAATTGTTGGGAAAGACCCTGCTCAAGTTCGTTTAAGATATCATCACTGATGTCAACGGGGCGATAACTAAAATCGGTTGCGTTTTCTGTAAAATCTTTGAGTAATAGTTTGGTTTTAAGCCCATCGCCTGCGCCTAATTCAATAAGCTCGAAACGCTCCTTCCCTCCATTTGAAAATTGATGACGAAGCTTGCTTGCAGATGCTT
The DNA here is from genome assembly GCA_937924035.1 of uncultured Saprospiraceae bacterium. GTDB lineage: Bacteria > Bacteroidota > Bacteroidia > Chitinophagales > Saprospiraceae > CALDTK01. The sequence goes on from CALDTK010000242.1 coordinate 10,285, forward strand.
CAAGAATCTCGTATTCACAATTTGTGAGATAATAAGATTCCAATTCCATAATCTCTTGAAAGAGCTTGCTTCCTCTTTCATCGTAGATGTATTGAGAGGAAAGATGGGCGAGTGGAGTCGAAAGACCTTTCGCCACATGCTTAGCAAATGCTGATGTTGAGGTGGAATCGTTAGAGGACATGCTAATGTTGGAAAAGGTACAGAAGAGCAAAGGCTCACATCGAATTTAGTTTGCAAAGCCGTATGCCTGTAAATTGCCATCGCTTGTCAGCATGGAAAAAATTACGATAGCTTGGTCTGCTATGGTTAGGGCTTGTCGCCACAGAAGAACCACGCAAGGTCTGCTGATTAACCATCCACTTTCCATTGTATTCGCCAAGTGCTCCGTCGGCAGTTTTGAATCCTGGGTAAGGCGCGTAAGCCGAAGAAGTCCACTCCCAAACCTGGCCCCAATAGAGCTGCGTTTGTGCGGCTTCCCATTCAAATTCTGTAGGTAGTCGAAATCCAGCCCAGCGTGCGAAAGCATCAGCTTCGAAGTAGCTAATGTGTGTTACTGGTGTATCTAAGTCAATCGGTTGAAGTCCAGCAGCAGTATAGTTGAGCCAGGCTCCTTTTTCATTTTTATGCCAATGTAGCGGAGCATGCTGGTCGAGTGTTTTGGCGAAAGCCCAACCTTCACTCAGCCAATGTTCAACTTCTGTATAGCCTCCAGCATTCATGAACGCCAGATACTCTCTGTTGGTGACAACATGTTTTCGAATCGCAAAAGGCTCTAGAAATACGCGATGTCGCGCAAGCTCATTGTCAAAACAAAACCCTTCTCCTGAAAACCCAATTTGATAAATTCCTTCTTCCAATTTAACCCAATCTTGAAGTGCCGGATTATCTAAAGACGTCAGTTTGGTTTTGGCCCATTTGACTTTGCTCAGGGCAGGCTTCTTGCGGAAAGCTGGAAAGAGTGGATTATGACCAAGGATATACTTGATATCGGTGATCAATAATTCTTGATGCTGCTGTTCGTGGTGCAGTCCGAGAGTTACAAGTTCTGCTAGTTGCGACGTGATGTCGTTTTTTAAAAGTCTGGAGATCGCTTCATCTACATGAGCGCGATAAGCAAAAATTTCATCTGTTGTCGGGCGCGTCATATTGCCACGCTGAGTGCGCAGTATTCTAGGTCCGGCAGCTTCGTAGTAGCTGTTGAAGAAGAAGGCAAATTGAGGATGGAAGACCGTATAGCTTTCGCCAAAACCAGACAAGATGAACGTTTCAAAAAACCAAGTTGTATGCGCTAGGTGCCATTTTGGAGGACTTACATCTGGCACAGGCTGAGGAACAAAGTCTTCTGGTTGAAGTGATGCTACGATGTCTACAGTCAACTTCCTTACGCGATGAAATTGCTCAAGCAAGCTTTTTTGTGTGGTTAACCCAGGGGTGGACGTAGCTGAAAGTTGCATGTTTGTGGATGATCTGCCGAAAAGGTAGGCTTTTTTACTCAACGATTGAACGTCTATAGATCCTATGACCAAACCTTGAAGTATCCTTGCAACGTGAATTGGAGAAAGTGGCTTTTTATCCTAGTAGTTTTGCCGATTGCTCGAATGCCCGAGCGACTGCGATACCTCTTGTCAGATGGAATTGCTTGGATATTGAATAAAGTGGTGAAGTATCGTCGAAAGGTTATCGACGGTAACCTTGCTATCGCTTTTCCTGAGAAATCTCATGAAGAGCGCACTAAGATTCGCAATGACTTTTATACGCACTTTACAGATATCGCCCTAGAGCAAACTTGGCTACTGACTGCATCGAAAGAGCAGCTCCTTGCGAAAAGCACACTTGTCAATCCCGAAGTGATGGATCGATTCGTTAAAGAGGGTAAGAATGTAATGTTGGCTGCTGGCCATCATAACAACTATGAGATGGGAGCTGCTTCGATTGCAATGCAGATCCCGATTCCCGTTTCAGTGATCTATGCGCCTTTGGCCAATCCATTTTTTGATGAGCGGATAAGAGAGACGCGCGGCAAGTTTGGTCTTATGCTCTGGCCAAGAGGCGAAACCTCTAAAAGAGCAAAAGAGTGGTCTGAAAAGTACGAAGCATTTTCTATTGGTTTTGGGTTTGATCAAAGTCCGCATGGAGCGAAAAGAAAATACTGGATGCCTTTTTTCGGCCGTACCACAGCGATGGCAACTGGCCTAGAGACTTACAGTCGTAAATACAATGCAGCTGTTATTTTTATTTATGTAACTCGAGAAAAAAGAGGACAGTATAAATTGGTAATGCAGGAAGTAACTGCGAACGCCAATAATGAACCTGACGGGGCTATTTTAGCTAAAGCAAGTGCGATGCTTGAAGAGGTGATCCGTCGAGATCCTGTCGGATGGTTATGGAGCCATCGTCGATGGAAATTAGATATAGAGAAGCACCGGATAGAAAGAGATACTGTGTATGAGTAGCCCGATAAGTTCGATTTTTAAAGAGGAATAAAAAAAGCAAGGGCCTACCCGATTTCTGTGAGTGAATCGCAATTGGGTTTCGTTTCTTGTCGCTTGTGATTTTCGGGTGGATGCGCACACCCTTCCGTTTGTCGGCACACTATGAAACCACTACTCATAAGCGTCTTTCTGTTTGTACCCTTCGCACTAGGTGCGAGGTACTATTTTGTCTGTCAGACCCTCAAGTGGTGTGACAGGACTAGCCTCACGTATGAGGTGGAACAAGATTTAGACGTATCACTTCCTGACGGCAGAACTGCTTTATTGAGTTTTGGTGAATATCCAGAGGGGGCAGTAATGCCACCAAGAGCAAGCCAAATGCTTGCATCAATGGACAGTTTGGCAGCGTTTGCGAATCAATTCCCTGAGCACTTAATGACTATCGAAGGTCCGATAGCGCCAAGTGAGCGAGGGAGTAGTGATTATTATCGTGATTTAGGCTTGGCTCGATCTGCAGAATTAGCAGGTAATCTTCAACGACTTGGGGTTTCTGGTGAGCGACTAGAATTGTACAGCTATCTCGTCCAGGATAATGAGCCTCGTGCTTTACGAATAGGGTTTGAGCCTATTAGACCCATTACGGTTCAGAGCACACTTCCAACAGGAGAAACCTTACTTGATAGTACTGCTCTACTTGGCTTGCGCTTCGAGACTAATTCAACGGCACTATCCCCGAGCGAAGAATTAACCGCTTACGCTTCTGAATTGGTTGATGTGTTAAATGCTGAACCAGAACTTAGGCTCACCCTGATTGGTCATACCGATAATCATTCTACGGATGCGCATAATGATTCATTGGGTTTGTGGAGAGCACAAGCTGTAGCTGCTTACATCGTTCAATTGGGGTACAATCGTGAGATTGAAACAGAGAGTCGAGGGGAGCAAGAACCAATTGCAACGAACAACACGCAAGAAGGACGATATTTAAATCGTCGTGTAGAAGTACGAATAGACTGAGAATACTATGGAACTCGCAACACAGTTTATCGAAGGACTTGATGGTCCGGCAAGCATGACTTTTCTAGGTCTTTTACTTGCAGCTTTTATGATTGGTTTGCTACCAGCGGGACTAACCTATGCATTCAGGATTCGTGATTTAAAACGTCGCACCCAAAAGCATATCGACGCACACAAACGTGTTACTCAGGAGCGTAATGTCCTCGAAAATCAAATGCTTCGAGAGCAGGAGCAAGTTGCTACTTTCAGAACTCGTCTTCAACAATTGAATGCTGATCGCGCGCGCCAAGAAGCTGAGCTAACTCAACTAAGAGGAGAACTTGGAGCCTCTCAAGCAGAGGCGTTGACCAATAAGGTCGAGGCAGTGAAGAATGAGGAATACCTGCAAAGCCTTCGTGGTAAGGTTGCTGGATTGTCTTCTCAAATTCAAGCGTATAAGCAAGCTGCTCGTCCGAAGCCAGCTCCGAGCGCTTTCGATATGGACACGCTTTCGAGTTTGCAAACTGCCCGCAATAAGGTCGCAGGTCTTGAAAAGCGCGTAGCAAAGTTGACAGCCGATAACGAGATGTTGCGAAAAGAAAGGGCAAAGATGAGTTAGTAGCAGAGCCGCAGTACTATAGATGTCGGATCGTTTCGCTTTCGGGCTTCGTGAAGTTAGGCTCGCATTCGGCTTATTTTACTCGGTTGATCGCGGGAGCGGTCGGACCACAATGTAGTAACGTTAAGTACGTGCGTCGCTATCAGCATCCGAAATCCGATATCTAAAATCCCCTATACCTTTTTTTTGCCCTCAGCAAAAAAGTCCAAGAAGTGGACATCCTTTTCCTTCGCTTGAATTTCTGCGAGTGCTTTTAGGAAAATAGGATGGTGAGGTTGGGCA
>CALDTK010000243.1 GCA_937924035.1 uncultured Saprospiraceae bacterium
TTGCCTAAATAAGGGTCAATACCCTTTCAATTGCCTTCTACTCTCCTCTCCCGCAAAATTCTGACTCTTGGAGCCCTGCTGCTCCTGGGAATTGGGGTGTATGCACAATCGGAGTTAGATACTACCAGTTTAGTTGGCCGAGTAGAGTTAGCCGCACGAAAGGGACATAAGCGTGCAATCCGTGATTTGATGAGTCTTGTCAGCGATCCAGCTATGGAGGCCAAAGCGAGAGCTGGTCTTTCTGATATCACGATTTTCAAAGATGAAATCGATGTAAAAACAGCGAATCGAGCAGATCTCCTAAAGTTTTACTACGAAAACACCGACAAGCTTCGGTTTAGTAGCCTACTTGATGCATACTACTGCACGCCCATAGAAGACCAAAAAACAGCATACAAACTCATCACACTCGATGCGTACCAGATGAGTGATCGATCGATGCATTTGCGCAAATACATCAAGTACATCGATCAGGCAGTAGAATATAAGTCTGTAACAGACCTTCGAGACCTCGTTGAGAAAGTAGCTGACCTACAAATTCTTGAAGGACAGTCCTACCTTCTGAGCCTTCTTGACGGTCCAGCAGGCGAATTACTTTCTCAAGACCTCGATGCATTTTTGCATTATCTAGATCAGCTGATGCTCCACCCTAGCGTGGAGGTCGCCGATGCACTCTTTAAAAGTGAGGCGAAAGGGTATTTAAGAAATGGGAGTTTGGCGAGCTACATGAGCCGATTGTGCAACATGCCTTTTAGAGCTAGTTGGTCAACGACAAAACACAAAGCCAAGTACGAACGCCTTCTTGATTCACTTGGAGGTTTGCCTCGAGTGCGCATGTTTGGATACTCGGAAAGCTTACCCTTTTCCTTTACTCACTTCAGAGAACCTGTAGACTACTATGGCAGGATTCTATCCGAGCCAGATATAAGGCCGTACGTGCAACACAATGCGCTTATCGACCTGGTTGCAACAAACCATCCACGTGCTCTTTTTTACATTAGTACACAGCTACTAAAAGCACAAAAGAACAAGACGGTTTACCCAGCAGTATACTATCTTTATCTACTTCGAAAGTTGACGAATCTTGGCGTAGCTGTTCCCGACGACCAAGAGAGACTGATTTACCAAATAGATGTAATTCGAAATAGAACAGCATTAGTCAACTTCATACGATACTGGGGTAACCATTATGAAGATTACGAATATGACGAGCACCGCTTACGTTTCGTCAATCGTCACGACACAAGTTTAGAAACTGAAAACCTTGAACGCCTATTTAGGCTACTAAATTCAGAGAATAACATCGTAGCCTTACAGGCCTACGAACGATTGGCACGTGCAGACCCTGTTGAGGTATTCCAACTCGTAAATAAGTATAAAGACTTATTGAGGAATACAAATAATCGTGTCCCTTCTCTAAAGGACGGACACCTTCAACAAACGGTGCAGTTTACTGCATATGCAGAGCGGAACCGAATTGACTATAGAGCAACTCCTGTCATGCAGCAGAAGCTTGATAGCCTCTTGCTTGAGCTGAGCCCTGTAAGTAGAATCTCACTTGAGAATCGAATCATAGCCATGAGTACGCTCGAGGACCTATCAGCCATAGAATACTGGGCATCTATCAACCAGTACGACCTAAGTGCTGGATACTCTATCGGGCGCATATTGGACTATAGTTACACCCAACATTGGCCAGAGCTTATCGCTTCTGATGCACAACTACGTCTCTTTCTCAAAAAGGCGATTCTATTCGAACGAATGGAAGGTATTGGTATTAGTGATGATTACCTCAAAAAGTTTAACACCCTTGGCATTTCCGAACGCGATCGCTTAAACAATTTACTCACTTCGGAGTCCGACAAGCATATTTCTCGAGGGATTAAACGAGTGCTTAAGCAAAATGAAAAATCAAGCCGAGATTTCGCAGAACTAGATAATTTTTTAGAGTCTCCCGAGCAATTTTCAAAAGCAGAACTTGGCGAATTACCATCGCCCGAACTTGAGCAGTTGAGTGAATTGCTTTGGCGCATGAACGATGGTGCGACTCCAAAGGCAAAGTTTTTATATCGCAACTATTTGGACGGCCAACTCGATATCCAGTTGGTCCCTGATTTGATGGCACTTCTCATTCGAGAAGAGCACATGAATCAAAAAACGCCAAAACAAATTGCGCGGCTACTGAGTAGAATTTACCACTACACTTTTGATAAAAAAGGCGGCAATCAAGCCGAGCAATGGCTCTCGTATTGGAAAGAGAACAGTCCTAACTTCAAAAATTGGGGTAAGGAGTTTTTTGTGCGTCACATCGAACGTATAGAAACCAATGAAAAAGTGACAGGACCAGAACTAAACGAGGTTCTGAGGTCACCTTACTACGTAAACAGTAAGCACCGTCAAATCGTACTGGAGGCACTTCCAAAGCTATCGAGTAATCGTCACCTCTTAATGCTCCGCTTCGATCCTGCACTCGCTTGGAGCGAGCGTGTTGTGCTAAGTGGATTACAGCTCCAATACAAAGATCTGCAAGACCTCGACAAGCTCTTCCCTGATGTTCCGCCTTCCGAACTGATAGATTATATCATAACAGAATCACAGGAGTTTACTTCAGAAGAACGTGGAAAGCTATTTAATGCACTCATGCGCAAGCCATGGATTGAAGAACTCTTCGACGACCCATCGTTTAAGACCCATGCACCTGCGTTTGCCGAAGCACTAAAGTGGTACTTGGATGAAGGCGATATGCTTTCAGAGTTTGAGGAGCAAAACACATCACTCAACCTTGCGCGACTTCAATTTATTGATAAGACTGTCGAGCAGCGACTGCGCATGAGTTTCGAACTCGATATAGACGAGGCAGCAAGACTACGCATTCAGGAAAGCATTCTTTCTCGGGTCAGTTATGCAGACTTGCCTGCGGTAATGAAGCTGATCCCTCGCTTGGCAGAGGTAAATGGTAAAAGACCTTATAACTTCTTAAACCAAGATTTTGGTCTTCCCATATTTAACATTGATGCAAAAGACGTCATAGACACCTTCATAAACCGGCATGGCAGGCTGTCGGAGGCAGATTTATATAGGACTTACCTGACTGAATTCGGTCTCGATATCGTGAAAGAGGATAACACCCTTCATTACAGTCCGATCTACGCAATTCTAAGCTACGATATCGTTTTACCTTTCATCAGTGGAGGTGGAAATCGACGAGATCTATACACCTACGGCGTCATCCGTTTGCTAGAGCTCACACAAGAGACGCGCTTAGGATTCCATGAAAAACTGAATGAAAACCAGCTTTTTTACTCCTTCTCAGCTAGCCGAAGAGCAGAAGCGTGGGCCACATACCTGTTAGAGAAAGGATTGGTGGAACCTGGAGACGTACCGAAACGCCCGAGTTTCAACATGACGACTTCGAAATAGCAATATCATATGACATTAAGTGTATTTTTAGCGAAAGTTTAAGACTATTGCTTTCGCTAAAACACAACTAATCAAGGTGATTTAGCGTCATTAAGATTACAACAACTCAACGACTGATGAAGATGTTCCGCGTCATACTAGCAGCATTTGTTTTACTCCTTGTACTCCCACAAGCTGAAGCGCAGCGAGGAGGAAGATCAGCACCTAAGCGTCCAAAATCCAAGTCCTCTAAAAAACAAACCGATTTCAAAGATCGTCTTTGGTATGGAGCAGGAGGAACACTAGGCTTTGCAGGGAATAATGGCTTCAATCAGTTTACGATTGGACTGCTCCCACAAGTGGGCTATAAATTCAATGAGTGGCTTTCTGCTGGTCCTCGACTAGGAGCAACATACACAGGTATAAAAGGAGAAACAGAACAAGGTCGTAGGGATCGCGTCAACCTTTGGGATTTCGACGCTTCTCTTTTCGCAAGAGGTCGCATAGCTATGTTCTACATTCAACCAGAGGTTGGAATACAAAGTCAAAATCAGGCATTCGTCAATAGATTTGGTCAAATCGTTACTGAAGGGGCTCCAGATTTCAAACCTTCCACCGGAAGAGAAAACCAAACCGTATTACTTATCGGAGCAGGATACAATGGCTCTGTAGGAGGGATAGGTTCTGACATCGGGATATTTTACAACCTCTTCGATGATGTAGATGCGCTAAGCTCTCCGATATCTCTGAGAGTAATGTTGACGTTCAACTACTAAGAAGTAATCTTCTTAAGCTCTTCAAAGAGCAGAAAAAAGCCCTGCACAACATGAAGATGTGCAGGGCTTTTTCTTTAGGCAATACGGCAATATTTTTTAGCGATTGCCTCCCAATTCAATCTGAATACCTGCATACACTTGTATTCCTGCTTGCGGATAAAAGCCATTAAGGACATATCCATCACCTTGTTCTTGACCTGCATATGGATCATCAGGACGAGGATCATAGCCAGGACTGTTGAAGCGATAGCTCCAGCCATTGGTGACAGGATTTGTATTCGCTAAGTTTTGAACTTGAAGGCTGAAGGTGCTCTTTGGAATCCCGGGCTGGTCTATTAGGTAACTCACCTCTAAATCAAGTCGTGAATAAGCTGGCAAGCGAGCTAT
>CALDTK010000244.1 GCA_937924035.1 uncultured Saprospiraceae bacterium
TTTGCACCCCAATCTTACAAGTAAAGGGTTTCAATTCCTGTAACGTATTTGCTGTTCTTCGTTTGTCGAAACTTGAAATGGTCTGTGATTTCGCGTGCATATTGTGCGTCTTCAGCAGCATACTTTAACTCGAGAACTACAGGGAACAGCCTTGAACCGACTGGAGACAACTCTTGGAAGGGAAGACGGAATTGTTGCTCGGTATCAATCGTGATTCTAAATTTCTCGTCACTAGAGAGGTAATAGGCTCGTTGATAGGTGTTGTGTAACATAGGTGCTAGCAGACTCTGACTAGGTCTGACGGCTTGTACAACTTCCATTAACTCAGCTGCAGAATTCAACTTATTTGAAACAACTTGGAAGTTCTCCTTCCATCCGAGTTCGGCCTTTTTATATTTAATCTCCAAGGTCGACTTTGTGGTAGGAGTGTCGTGTTGTCCATACCAACGAAGGCGCATTTTACTTCGATTTTCATTGCCATCTACATTCTGATGAAAGCAATCAAAGTCGAGCGTGTCGAGATAGATGTTGTTGATCTGTCGATCAGGAAAAGCCTTTGAAAAGGAGGCTGGATGGCACAAAATAGCTGCCGTGATTGCCTCCGCATGTAAATGGTCGATCGCATATTTTAGCTCGTATCGATACATTACTCTGGAAGCTTTATGGATGATTCAGCATCTAGGTTTGTGAGGCGTTCAATGTTATCAGAACTGTAACTTTCTACGGTAATCTTACCTCCACCAAATTCTGGTTTCTTGCGATAGGCCGCAAAGCCTTGTGCGCAATTAGTTATGGAGGTGTTTTTAACGGTTACCATTGAAAGGTCTTTCGATGCAATTCCAATTTGTGCATTTGAAATTTTAACATCAGAAATAGTAAGCGTAGCCTCTTCACCTGCACTAATTCCTTTATCTCCAATTTCGTTTAAGGTTACATTCTCGACGTTGATTTGGCTACCTGAAAAATCGAGCCCATCATTCCCTGTTTTGAAGAAGTAAGAGTTGCTTATCGTTCCTTTACAGAAATCACCATCGAAACCATCAGCAAATGTATGGTTGATATTAAGTTCGGTAATTTCAAAATTAGAACGAACCAAATTCAAGGCATCCTCGCATAGGTTGTGAGATACAGTGACAGCTTTGAAAGTAACTTCTGATTCGTAGAAAGTAACGGCACCAGTAAGTTGCCATTCATTTTCTTCAAGCGTGTTAAAGTTGCTGAACCTCGTATACGTAACCGTGGACTTTTCTTTGGCCTGAATTATACTGACACCTTGAGCAGATTTGTCAGTAGAGGTGAATTCAATAGGTGCTTCTTTGGTTCCTTTAAAAAGTACGGTTCCATAAGAAAGGAGGTAGGACTTTTTGATGAAGTCTAGTTCGGCTCCAGCTTCAACTACTAGGGTGTAGTCCTTCGGAATCACTATTGGGGAAGTGAGTTGATATTTTCCCGTACGGATGGTGATGATTTTATCGTTGGTGGTATAAGCTGACGCATCAAGTGGAATCTTCGGTTCAGAAGAAGTCGAATAAAGAATATTGAGTTCGCTACCAGGACGATTCCAGTTAAAGATTTCGGTATAAAAGAGTGAGTCTAAACCTGGTAGTCTAAAACATGCTTGCTTTGAACCTTGTGGCAGGCTTAGTTCTGTGAATTCCTTGGGATACATTTTCCGATTAGCACGTATGAAGGCGTGTTCACCTGCTAATAAGTCTCCTCCATTTTTAGTGCTTCCACCAATCACTTCTAAGGGCAATGGGTGGTGATTGGTAGCCCAATAAGTGGTATTACCATTCGAGTCCTTTTCTCGGTAGACCTTCAAAGAGTTTTGATCGTACGGAATTACATCATTGTGGATTCTTCTTAGTCTCGTCCGCATTGGATTTAAATCAAAAGAATAGGATGAATCGATATAATTTCGGATTTGCAGCTCGTGACCGTAGAGATTGTCGGCATACCTTTTTTGTAGCCCATTCAGATAATTCGAGTTTGAGAATTTGAGTAAAGCAGTAGTATATAATTTATTGAATTTCTCATCCTGGAAGAGATAGAAGTAGAGAGCATCCCAGCGACCTGTCGCATCACTCGACTTAAATTCTCCGAAGTACATTCCTGGATACGTCTTTAATGGACCACTTTCTGTAAATCCATCAAAACCGATAGGCTCTAATTTTCGCGTTACGGGGTTGTAGTAAAACCGCATGTTGTGCCAAATAGAACCATGCATCGCATCAAAGACATCAGAAAGTGCATAGAACGTTGCCAGGCGTTCGATATCAAAAATATCTTCAACCGGAGCTGACTTATCTCGAAAGGCAGTCAATAATTTACTCGCGTGTTCGTATTGCTCTAAAAGCTTTGGATTCTTGACAGTTCTGCCAGCCTTAAAAGGGAGGATGTCAGCCGTCTCATACGCGTTGCGATAACCAGCTTCTTCCTGCACCTTTCTGTTGCGGATCAGCTGATCCCAAAACGCATTCTCTGAGAACTTAACGATGACTCCTTCTCTGCGGTTTTTGTACTCTGCGATTTGCTTGTCAAAGTGTTCTTCATAGGCATAGAGTACTTGAGGCTTAGTGTTCTCTTTTAGAAGTACAAAGCCATATCTAGGTGTAATGATATCTTCTTCTTCAAGGGCTTTATGAAAGAGCCACTCGTGCAGGTAGGAGCGAGTGATCGGGTCTTGCAACGAGAAGGTTTGTAATCGATTCCACGAACGCTCGGTAGGCATTTGTACGCGGTATGACCAATAATCACCTTCTAAGTGATCCGTCCAATCTCCCTTCAACCGAAGTTTGACTACCGTAGGCTCTTCCTCTTCATCAATAGACATTTTTGCCTTTACCCAATCATCGTCACCCGTTTTAAGGATCCCTAGTTCAAGTGCTGCTTTTCGCTTGTCGCCAAGCTTCCTGACAGCCTTGTCGTCTAAGTAAAAATGAAGTTTTGGCAGCTCGGCATATTCCAAGTTATCTAGATCGATTGTTTCAATTCGTAGATCATCGAAATAAGAAATTGACTTTTTATCGAAGGAGTATGGGTAAATCTTTAGTGAAGTGACGCTTCCATCATTTGGTAGATTGAAGTCAAGTTTTAATAGCTCCCAGCCTTCTCTATTTTTTTCGCTTGTTTCTGAGGTCTGTATGTGAAAATTACTTCCCTCATTTCCAGAAACTGCAATGGCGCTCTGCTCTGGAGACTGTGTCCATCGGCGGACAGAGACAACATATTTCGTATTCTGAGCGGGTGTCGGAATGGTGATTGTCATCCCATACTTCTGCTGTGGCGTAACTTTAGAAGAATATTTACCCGAATAGCTTTTCTCATCGCTTTGCGTGTAGCCATTGCCAACGATGTGACCAGCAGTCACAAAGTTTTCTTCCACTACATTCTCTGCATCACAAAAGATATTGATATCCGCAGGCTCGCTGTAGCTATAAGAATCGGAGGCAAACCACGCGATGCCAGCAATAAATGGAATCAACAGAAAAGCCCAGTGGATAGCCCTGCGCCCATCTAATTTTCGGGCCTTCAATATCATAGCAGAAGTTCAGGTTGCTCAACGAAAGAAACCTTGGCTTCAGCATCTTTAGCGCGGACGGCAGAAAGAATTTGCTGCAACTGATTTGGATCCTCTAAGGCGCACAAAAAGCTTGCATTAAGACCACTCTTAAGTCCATCAACTCGCTTCAATTCTAGGTAGGAAGTATGCGGTTTAAGCAGTGAAGAAAGGGCGCTGATATCATCCATCGAGGTATGGATATTGAGAAAGGCTTTGTTGCTCACCGCGCTCTTTGTCTTTGCTAGTCGGCTATTTAGGTAAAGCAGAGGTAAGATCAATGCAAAGGCCACTAAGGCAAGTATTGGCTTGTCTGCACCTCCAATCAAACCAAGGCCGATGATGAGAAAGAGCATGGTTAACTCCTCAGGATCTTTAATCGCAGAACGGAAACGAACAATCGAAAGTGCTCCCACAAGTCCCAGTGAAAGCGCGATAGAAGACTTTATCACCGTGATGATGAGTAGCGTTCCCAGTGCAAGCGGGATAAAGTTGTTAGAGAACTTCCGGCGGTCAGAAATTGCTCGACCAAATCGGATGTAGAACACCTTAATGATGTAGGCGATTAAGGTGACAATCAACAAGTTGAGCAAGAATGACCAAATGTTGATCGTACTGCTAAAGTCGTTTAGGTACTTTTCAAATTCTAACATCGAGGGGCTTCTAGTAGATTTGGATGAGACGAAATTAACGCTGCGACACGCCCGCAGAGCTGATCTCCTTAAGATCAGCTAAGGTCTGATTAATAGCGTAATGGACCAGCAATATTCTTACACACGAAAAAGGAAGCTTTAAACAACTCGAGGAGTGTTGTTAAGAGCCTTTACTCACCCCATGATCCACATCCAAGCAGTAATCACTGCAATGCTGATCAAATTGAGACCAAACCCGCGTTTGGCCATATGCGCAACGGTGAGTTCCCCACTACCAAACACGATTGCATTTGGAGCCGTAGCTACAGGCAACATGAAAGCACAACTCGCAGCCATGGTGGCAGCCGCCATGAGAACGATTGGATCGTGTCCGGTTGCTTCTGCCATCTCTCCAATCACGGGCAGAAGAACCGATGCAGTAGCCACATTACTGGTCACCTCTGTAAGGAAATTTACAAATGCAACAATAATTAGCAAAACCAAGGGTAGAGGTAAGTCGCCTATGATCGTGAGTTTGTTTCCGAGGTAGGCTGCCAGTCCGCTTTCGCCAAAACCAGCTGCAAGAGCCAGTCCACCTGCAAACAGTACCAATACTCCCCAAGGAACAGTACTTGCCGTTGGCCAATCAATGAGACGCCCGTTGGGCATATTACCGGGTAGAGCAAAGAGAAGTGTCGCCCCAAGCACCGCTATTCCAGCATCACTGACAGGGATGAACACCTCGTACACTGGGCGGAAACTCCACGCTATGGCCATTCCAATGAACACCCCAAGCACACGCTTTTCTGTAGCGTTCATCTTGCCTAGCTGACTATAAGCAAACCTCACTTGCTGTAAGCCATCACCTGTTTTACGTAAGTAAAGTCCAGAGACACGTGAAAGGTAGAAGTAAAGCGCACCGAGCATTACGATGACTACAGGCAAACCAATCTTTAGCCACTCCGCAAATCCAAAAGTGATGTTGTATCGGTCGCTGACCACACTTGAGAAAATACCGTTGGTCGGAGTGCCAATCAGTGTTGCCAAACCACCAAGGCTGGCAGCATAGGCAATACCCAGCAGCAAAGGAATGGAAGCCGGTCGACCTTTTTCATCTTGCCCTAAATATGCGGCAGTTGCCATGGCTAGCGGGGCCATCATGACTGTTGTTGCTGTATTGGAAATCCAGGCACTCAACGCAGCGGTTGCAATAATGAATCCAAGCAACACGCGACTTGGTGACCCACCAAGTCGCAACACAATACCAAGGGCAATTCGCTTATGTAGGTTGACTACCTCCATTGCTTTTGCCACTAAAAAACCTCCTAGGAAAAGGAAAAGCATGGGGTGCGCATAGGCCTTGGCCGTCGCTTTCCCGCTCATGATACCTAGCAAAGGGAACAGTAGTGTAGGCAAAAGGGCCGTAACGGCCATTGGTACGGCATCGCTCACCCACCAGATGGCCATCCAAGCGGTGATTGCGAGGGTGTAGCGTGCTGAACTATCCATGTCAGCTGGCCAAGAAACCAAAGCGATAATCGCGAAGATGAGCGGTCCTGCGACTAATGGCAACCAAGAAGTCTTAGTGGATGAGCTGCTAGGCATGAGTCACAAGTCGAGGGTGCATTAGAGGTCGTTGCTCGAATGGTGAGCACTCTTTTGTTATATCGTGTAGGTCAAAATCCATCCAATTAAGATGAATTGAAAAAGTACCCTGAGCCAGAGAGCCCATTTGGGTAAGCCTAGTCCCGCTTCATTTCCTACTGCCATGTGGACGTGAACGATTAGGAAAAGTGAGAGCATGACAATTGTCGCCCACGCTGCCATAACTCGAGTAGGAGCATAGAGCAATCCTAAGCCAAGGAAGATTTCAGCTACACCGCTAGAAGCAACAAGGAACTTATGCGCAGGCAGCCAAAGTGGTAGCATCCGCGCATAGAATCGAGGTCGAATAAAATGGGAGATACCTGCAATAATCAGTAATCCAGCGAGGACATATAAACCTATTTGAGCGAGTATCGTCATTAGTGCGAAGAAAGAGGGTTTTTAGGAATTGACGGTGGTGCGATCGTGAACCCTTAGAGCTAACAACATCAACTAGCCTGACGTGAACTATTTGAGCCGTAGTCACTACTCTGACTCGATCTAACGGTTTTATATTTCACCCATGAGTAAGTATTCAGCAACTTTCCTTTTCATAATGCTCTGCACTCAGGTTTTGGCGCAAGCCCCAAACTTGACAAACCAAGTCGCCGCCAATAGGGCGAAGAATCCCTTGCTCCTTGATGCTGATTCTGCAAATGAGATTGATGATCTCTACGCCATTGCCTACCTACTTAAGTTGGACGAGGTAAATCTTGTAGGAATCACTTCGGCCCAGTGGTTCCACTTGTATTCGGGAGACAGTACCATGTGGAAGAGTCACAAACTCAATGAGGAGCTAGTTGCGCTCGCCGGCAAAACCCAACTTCTGCCCGTTGTTCCTGGAGCGGATCGAATTATGGGAGACCCTTGGGGAGGATATGCACCTAGGCAAAGTCCAGCGACAGATTTTATCATCGCTGAATCGAAAAAACTAGCGGAAGGACAAAAGCTCGACGTGATGTGCATTGGTGCGAGTACCAACCTTGCCAGTGCACTGGCGCTCGATAGTACACTCCACACTCGAATTCGGGTGTGGGTTCTTGGCTTTCAGTACAACTTTGAAACAGGTGTTTGGAACAAGGATGAATTCAACATTCGCCGTGACCTCAACGCTGCGAACTACTTATTGAACTACGAAGGTCTGGAACTACACGTCATGCCCATTTCTGTGGCGAAGCAATACACCTGGCCTAAAGCGGAGACCTACGCGCACCTAGACAAGTCGGGAAAGGAAGGGGCCTACTTAAAGACTAAATGGGAAGAACGATTTGGCGATTTTGATTCGTGGGTGATGTGGGATGTAGCCTTATTGCAGGCCTACTTGGACCCAAGCCAAGGCACCCAGCGAGAGGTGGCTACCCCTCCTGAAAATGTGCAACGGAAGGTGTGGATGTATGAAGATATTGATGAGGCAGCGATGCTTGAGGCATATTGGGAGGTTCTGAAAGGTAAGTAACTCCGAACCATCAAATCGGGCCCAATATCTTAGTTTGATAGTAAGCTTATAATCATTCAGGAATCCTCAAGTAAACCAGTAGATCTGACGGTTCAGACGCACACCTCCACTTTAAACAAACTGTTTTACCTTCACCTCTTCAACCATTGATCGTTGACGTCGTTATGCCTCACATAGCATAGCTTGCCCTGTTTTGGCGAAAGCCCAATTTTTCTTCCCCTAGATATGTCCAAACTTCCACCCGCAACTATCGATGCCCAGACCGAACTCGACGATTTACCAATTCAAACAGACGAGTATATCGATGTAGTCGGCGCAGCTGAGAATAACCTCAGGGCCATCGATATCAAGATTCCACGGGAGCAGTTGGTTGTGATTACAGGTATCTCTGGGTCCGGGAAATCCAGCCTTGCTTTCGATACGATTTACGCTGAAGGGCAGCGGCGCTACATGGAGACCTTCGCGAGCTACGCCCGACAGTTTATGGGCAACATGGAGCGACCCGAAGTAGAAAAAATAGACGGTTTGAGCCCCGTCATTTCTATTGAGCAAAAGACGACTTCACGTAATCCTCGCTCTACCGTAGGAACAGTTACAGAGATTTATGACTTCCTCCGGTTGCTCTTTGCGCGGGCAGGAGATGCGTATAGTTATGAGACCGGAGAGCGCATGGTGCGCTATACCGAAGATCAAATTATCGAAACGATCCTTGAGCAATTTGATGATAAAAAGATCGCCTTGCTTGCACCTCTCGTGCGTGGTCGAAAAGGGCACTATCGCGAACTGTTTGAGCAGATGCGCAAGCAAGGTTATTCGAAAGTTCGTGCCGACGGAGAAGTGCTCGATCTTGAGCCAGGCCTGCAAGTTGATCGTTATAAAGTGCACAACATTGAACTCGTTGTCGATCGCATCAAAGTAGGCGAGCGCCGACGTGATCGCCTGAGTCAAAGCCTACAGACAGCCATGACGATGGGCAACGATCTCGTATTTGTCGAAGACGTAGACAGCGGAGAAATCTTGCCTTTTTCGAAGGCCTTGATGGATCCGAAATCTGGTCTGAGTTACGAAGAACCGAGTCCAAATACCTTCTCGTTTAACAGTCCCTATGGCGCTTGCCCTGACTGCCGCGGACTTGGGGAAATGAATGCGGTAGACCTCGACAAGGTGATGCCTGATAAGAGCTTGAGCATCGCAAAAGGTGGTCTTAAGCCACTTGGTGAACTCAAAGAAAATCTGACGTTTAAGCAGCTAAAGGCGATTGCTAAACACTACAAATTCAAGCTAACCGATCCACTTTCAGATATTCCTGAGGTGGCGATGAATACCATCTTGAATGGTGGAGACCGAGAGGTGAAAATGCCGAAAAGCAGCACCTACGATCACAGCCAAACCATCGCTGAGGAAGGGTTGTCCAATCAGTTGCTGCGCTACTACAGAGAGACCACCAGCGAAAAACTCCGCCAGTGGGCAGAGGATTACATGGTGACTGATACCTGTCCAACCTGCGAAGGGTATCGCTTGCGAAAAGAAAGCCTACACTTCAAGTTGGCGGGTCAGCATATTGGCGAGTTAGCGCAGCTGGATGTGGTTGCTTTAGCGGCACGACTTGAAGACATCGAGAACGAACTTAGTGATCGCCAGATGCTCATTGCTGGAGATGTACTCAAAGAAATTGGTTATCGACTCGGCTTCTTGATCCACGTCGGCCTCACGTATTTATCACTAGATCGTAGCTCCAAAACGCTTTCAGGAGGGGAGAGTCAACGAATTCGTTTGGCGACACAAATCGGTTCGCAGCTGACAGGCATCACCTACATTCTCGACGAGCCAAGTATCGGATTGCACCAGCGCGATAACGAGAAGTTGATCCAGGCGCTAATGGAACTTAGGGACATTGGAAACTCTGTCTTGGTGGTTGAGCATGACAAAGACATCATGCTAGCCAGCGACTACCTCATCGATCTTGGTCCTGGGGCTGGAAGTCTCGGTGGCGAGGTTATGGCCGAAGGCAAGCCCGCTGAATTCTTGAAGAAAAAAGGTGGCTTAGGTGGTATCACCGCGAAGTACCTCCGTGATGAACTCCAGATCGAGCTTCCTGCTGAGCGTCGCAAAGGCAATGGCCATAAGCTTTCGCTAAAACAAGCTTCGGGTCACAACCTCCACAACGTTAGTATTGACATTCCATTAGGCACGTTTGTTTGCGTGACTGGAGTGAGTGGTTCGGGTAAAAGTTCGTTGATCAACGAGACGCTCTATCCGATTTTGCGTCAGCACTTTTATAAAAGTCTACAGCGTCCACTACCGCACAAGTCACTCACAGGGCTTGAGCATTTGGACAAAGTAATCGAGATCGATCAGAGTCCGATCGGACGAACGCCTCGGTCAAACCCGGCTACCTACACGGGCGTCTTCACTGACATTCGCAAGCTATTCTCAGATCTACCCGAAGCGAAAATCCGTGGCTATAAACCTGGGCGTTTTAGCTTTAATGTACAAGGCGGCCGTTGCGAAGAATGCAAGGGTTCAGGACTGCGTGTCATCGAGATGAACTTCCTTCCCGATGTACAGGTAGAATGCGAGACGTGCATCGGTCGGCGCTACAATCGGGAGACACTCGAGATCCTCTACAAGGGCAAGTCGATAAATGATGTGCTAGACATGACGGTCAAGGATGCGGCCGAGTTCTTCCAGCACATTCCAAAGATTAGCCGACGTATGCGTACGCTTGCCGATGTTGGGCTGGGCTACATCACCTTAGGTCAACAAGCAACAACACTTTCGGGTGGTGAGGCGCAGCGCGTCAAGCTCGCTGAAGAGCTTTCGAAGCGCGATACCGGCAACACGATCTACATCCTCGATGAGCCGACTACAGGTCTGCATTTCCAAGACATCAAACACTTACTCGTGGTCCTTGATCGCCTAGTTGCAAAAGGAAACACGGTTGTGGTCATTGAGCACTCCATGGACGTTATCAAGATGGCCGATTACATCATCGATGTCGGTCCGGAAGGTGGTAGCGGTGGAGGTACCATCGTCGCTGCAGGTACCCCAGAAGAGGTTGCGGTAGTTGCCGAAAGTCACACGGGCCGATTCCTCATCCGTGAGTTAGGCATGAAGGCGAGTGATGTCAAAAAGAAGAAAGCTTCCGCCAAAACCCCTAAGCCAAAAGCCAAAACCAAGGCGGAGCAAAAGGCATCCAACCGTCGCCAGAAGATTGTAGAGAAGGTGAAAGGTCCGAGTCAGTACGACCTAGATGATCAGGCGAAGAGTGAGAAGGTTGCTGCGAAGATTCGGGCGCAGGCGCCGAAGGCGGAGGGGAAGAAGGTGGCTGAGAAGGTTACCGTGAAGTTAAATGTGAAGAACAAAGGGTAATTTAGGTTGCTATTTTCCTTCACACACATACACACATTTCACCAGTAGTGTTAATTCTTGGGGGTGATTTTGGGAATATTTGTAGAAAAAGAGTAATGATGACTGATGTAACTTCTTCTAATAAACAAGGAATCACTCCAGAAGCTGACATTGTAATTCAATCTTATCTCACCATGCGGTTGTGGAATGAACTCATGAATAATCAGTTTTTGGAAAGTGAATACTTCAACAATTTGAAATTCTCAAATGATAGCGTTAAGTTTTATGTGTCAGGTCTAGGGATGGGTAATCAGGGTGCTAGGATGATGATGTTATATTTGATGACGGTGATTCCATATGAATTAGTGTCTAAAAATATGCCGAATGATGTTAAGGCATTGAATATTGAATTAGGGCGTTTGTTAGCAGAACATTCTAGGAGTAACTATTCTTATGACTGTGATTGTATTCAGTATTTTCGACGTATTCGTAATGCTATTTCTCACGGGGAAGTTTCATTTACCAGTAATGGGATGAACTTGAAAGATTCTGACAAAAATGGTAATGAATCTAAAATTTTAATACCTAATGATTTGTTCCCTAAAGTTTTGAGAAAATTCAGTGACTTTTTTGATAAATATATTGAAAATTTAACTTGAGGAGCTAAATATTGTCAAGCCTTGTGGGTGTGTGAATCGATCGATGTTATGTGTATATGCTCTTTCTGGAGTTGAGAAATCTTGTTTCAACGACGATTGAAATATATGTATGGTTAGTGGAGGGTAAAATTAACTTTTTGAGGTGTCTGAATCGTTCTCATGGGTTAGGTTTTGAATCGGCTATCAGCATAGGAAACAATAGGAAAACTTCTCAGAGTTGTCTGGATTTCTTAAATCCTACATTTTTTCTAACTATTTTTGATATATGGATTCCTTCGATTTAATGGCCTACGGTGGATGGTATGGCGCAGGATTTTTTGTTGTAATAACCGTGTTCGCACTCTCAAAGGTTAACTTTCAACTCTCCGCGCTAGCATTTTTAGGCAGAATTATTTTAGCAATTATATTTTCATTCTTCATTAGTTTTTTTCGACGAGTTGGAGATTTTAGCGCAGTTCGAAAAGTAAAACCTAAGAATAAGGTCCAGGAAAAATTTTCAAAAGAGTTTGAGTTGGCCTTGGAGGAATATATTGTGTTAATATTCCCAGGGTTATCCTTGTTGCTTTTAGGTGCTCTCTGGTTTGCTTATAATATGTTGAGTAGGTTATTTTCATAAATATTGTAGCCGAAAACGTAAGAGGTGTTTCGAATGGTTTCATCCGTGTGAAATATAGGAGGCTGTAATTTTTTGGTTACAGTTTTCACTATATTTGAGTAGTTAGCGGAGGCAATGCTTTGGGCTGTCAAATCGAGGGAAAATGAAAGACTATTATTACGTACTTGGGGTAAGTCGTACTGCTTCGCAAGAAGAAATTAAAAGAGCTTACAGGAAGCTTTCCAAAAAATTTCATCCAGACGTTAACAATCAAGACCCATTTTTTGCCGACAGATTTAGAGAGATTCAAGAGGCATATGACTTTCTGATTAGTAATGCACCTCGTGTTGGGGAAGATGAAAAAACTAGTGCTTCTTCAGGTTTTGAGTCTACTGTAGGTAGTATTAGTGAATCTAAGGAGCATTTTTGGAGTAGGTTTCGTGTTTTAGCAGTTTTACTAGGATCTACGTGTTTAGGTTTATTTCTTATAATTCAAAATTTAAAGTATGAACCTATTCCTGAATTCGCTGAGGCGCCGGAAGTAACTTCGGGGTCGGATGTGGATTCGGGAAATATTAATTCAAGGCAGAGTAGTTCGAACGTTAGTGCACAGATTAACTTGTCTAGTAATTATCGGAAACCTAGGCATATTCCTTTTTCGAATATTTACTCAGGTAGTACGATAAATTACGAAAAAAAGATAAAGGCTATTGAGGATAAGTATGATAATGTTAAAGTAATTGATTCTTCGTATTTTGTTGTTTTCACAGGAGGTGAACCAGGGGCTATGGTGAATGGGTTCAGGTATAGAGGTGGTAAATGTGGGGTGGTGAATTTGGATAACGAAATTGTAGTTCCTATTGTTTTTAGTGAAATTAATGATAATTATTATGTAGGTAGTCGGAGAAATCTTTCATACGAACTCAAAACTGGAGAGGGTATTCGTTTTGGTTTTATTAACTTGGATTCTCGCTTCTACACTGATCCAATTTATTCGGAAATAGCATCTTTTGAAAAAATTGGGTGGGCTAAAATCGGTGATTTATGGATGATCATTGATAGTAATGGAGAAAGATTGTGGGATTATGGTTATTCCGAAAGGGGGGTTTTGTTTAGCGTTGATGGTAGGCCGGGGGGTGATTCTAGGTATACTTATGCGGGGGGAGTTTTGATTGATTTACAAGCTAAACAATCGATTGCGCTAGGTGGTAGGGTGGTTAAATATCAAACTTTATTTAAAGATAGATTTATCGTAAAAAATTCGGTGACCGGGGAATATGATCTTCTATATGCAAATGATGGGTTGTTTTTGGGTTTGAATACTAGGTATATGAACCATTTGGGTTCTGGTATATATGAATTCTCGAATCAATTTGACGAGATTGATGATTGTTTAAATAGTAGTGGAGATAGGGTGAATTACAAAGTTGGATTGATGAAAGATGACGGATTGATAGTACTTCAAGAAGGTGAGTATGATGGTGTTGAAAAATTTTCTTCTTCAGGGACGAAAAGGTATATTGGCTTTTGTATTGGATGTGAGTCGGAGCATCTGGGGGGGCGCTATGATGCATGTCATTTAGTTGGAGGTCTCTGGGGGTGTATAGATGGAGAAGGGGTGTTCATGTATGATGTGTCATATAGCGAAGAAATGCTTAAAGATCTATTGAGTGAGAAGTGTAATTGCAATGTGTATTAATTGCCTGTAAATTATTAGTAAAAAAAGAAGCCTATTATTTGTTTTCATGGACAGGTGGATTTTATAGTGTGGGAGTATTTCATAAACTTTTCCTGTGCAATGTGGTGAGACTGTTCATTTAAGTGTGTCTGCTGATCTTTGGTCACACACCCACGTATTATGTCAAAACGACGATTAAGTAAAGCCCAGCGAGAGTCGAAAGAGAAGTTCGAAGCTCTTATTCCTGATGCAGAGATGCGTCAACGCCTTTTTGACCACCTGTACTCTGGAGAGCGTCTTCTAAGTGAAGGCTCTCCGTTTTCAGAACTGCTTCAAGGGGCAGTGAACAGCATGCTCAGTGCCGAAGCAGATCATCATATTGAGACAGAAAAAGCCCAAGACGGGGGCTCCTCCAATAAACGTAACGGCTACACGCAGAAGCAAGTAATGTCTGAGTTAGGTTCTCTTGAAGTTAAAACTCCAAGAGATAGAGCGTCTACGTTTGAACCTCAACTTGTCGGTAAACGGCAACGTCGGTTGTCAAGTGGCATTGACGAGCAGATCATTGCTTTATATGCTCAAGGCAACTCTATTGAAGACGTTCGCAGGCTGGTCAAAAAGCTATACAACGTAGAGATATCTGCAGGTCATATCAGTGCGATTACCGAACAGGTTTGGGTTGATATTGAGTCCTGGCGGAGCCGTGTTCTTAAAGAAGCCTACGCTGTAGTCTACCTCGATGCAGTCTTTTTCCGAGTTCGAGGAGACGGTGAAGGACCAAGAGGGAAAGGCAGCTCGTTCAGTTCCCGCGCCTCCTACACGGTCTATGCCATCGACTTTGAGGGAAATAGAGATATTCTAGGGATCTATGTTATGGAGTCTGAAGGAGCGATGGGCTGGGGCCGAGTGTTGGAAGACCTCCAGCGTCGCGGCGTACAGGAAGTTTTTTGCTTTTGCATAGACGGACTCAAAGGATTATCCCATGCGATTCGGGAAGTCTACCCAAAGAGCATCGTGCAGCGGTGCATCGTGCATCAGGTACGCCATACCACACGCTTTTGTGCAGATGCACATGTGAAACGTGTGCGGGCTGACCTGCGGGCGATTTACACCGCAGTTGATCTAGCAGCAGCGGAAGCTGCCTTAGCAGTCTTTAAAAAGAATTGGGATGCTCACTATCCGAATATCTCTAAGTCATGGGAAGATCAATGGGATGATCTCATGGCATTCCTAGCTTTCCCTCAAGATCTACGTCGGATCATCTACACGACCAATCCTGTTGAGGCCGTACATAGAATACTGCGCAAACTAATCAAAGGAAAAGCTGCTTGGAGCTCAGAAGCGGGGCTGATAAAACAGCTGTATTTAAGCCTCATGCACAACACAAAATCCTGGCAACGAAAAGCACATAATTGGAAGAAAGTACAATCGGTGTTCGTCAACTATGAAGACGGCTACTGGTCTAAGTACCTGCCAGACGGCTAGTAGGCAGCCTGGTTTGAAGTTTTGACAAGCAAGCCTCTTGTGCTTCGCAGGCTCACTCGTCAAAACCTCAAACCACCGTTGCCGCCGAAAAAATGAATCAATCACTAACCGATCAAAAATGATAAGACACACTTAATTGAACTATTCCAATGTGGTAAGCCCGCCGATAGAATTTGGCCCATCCTCGTGGAGTGGCTTGCTTAAATTTGTAAAGATCAATCCTCCTCCTCTGCTCACCCCCAAAGCCATCTGGACCTCAAGTGCCTACCAAACCTGCGCACTCCGAGGTTTTGCTGCGCTCAAGGGCGTCGGTAGAGTAAGTAGTCCGTGAGTGATTCTAACCTCATGAGGCGAATACGCACCCTATTCGACGCAAATTTGCGGCGAATAACCCCTATATTCGCCGCAAATAGCCATTCAACCATGCCACGCTACATCTACGAACACGCCCAATGGCCAGCATTCACTTGGGATGAGGGGCAAATTAGTGTGCTTTTAGGTAGGGTGCGACATCTTCAAGGCAGGCTTTTTGGGCGGATGGGCGGACTAGGTTTCTTCATAAAGGAAGAAGCCAACCTTTCGACTTTGACGCTAGACGTATTGAAGTCTTCAGAGATTGAAGGTGAATTTTTAAACTACGAGCA
>CALDTK010000245.1 GCA_937924035.1 uncultured Saprospiraceae bacterium
GGTCGCTTAGCGCACGGCACGACCATAAAAGGGAGCGGGAAAAGATAAGAGTTAAATCAGTCTTATTAAACCGATTTAAAAAGCCCAGATCACTTATTGCGATCTGGGCTTCTTTAATTTTATCTTCGCATTTATAACTCACGAACTAGTTGTCACTTTCATTTGGACGTTGTTCAATGGCCTCTTTAATTTTCACCTTTTTAGGTGGTGCAACAAACGCCATTGGTAATTCGACCCGAGTCGTCCCCCAAGTCATCACTAATTTCCCTTTTTCAAAAAACATCGTGTACGCCTCATATGCATCTCGATTTTTCTTAACGGGGACATCAATTCTAAGTGCATCCTGAGATTCGTCATAACTGTACGCTCCCCACTGACCAAGATCTTTATTGAAGATAATAGTCCATCCATCCGCTTTAGGAATTACAAACAAGCTGTACGCTCCAGCAGGGAGTAATTGACCATTCCCCAAATCAAGGGCTGAGGTTGTAAAAATTTCGGTCGCCTCATTCGCACCAGCTCTCCAAACCTTGCCATAAGATACCTGGTCGCCCAACATCGCACGTCCTCTCAACATGGGCTGACTGTAAACTACTCGCACATATCCTGCATCGGTGCGCATACTCGCCGAGTTCATTGGACTTTTCTTCGCGACGGGTTCAGTCGTAGTGATGCGATCGGCACGCGGCAGCGTCTCCGCTTCCATGAGGGCATCTTGAGCCATCAAGCTTACGCAAAAACACAAAGCGAGTAAAAGGGCAGGTAGTCGAAACTGAAATTTCATATGACTGGAATTTGAACGAGAATGAGAGTACTAAGTAAACGCCTTTCGGCAAAACAGATTGCAAGTAAGGTCTCTATGAGAGGTTATTGTTTTGTGAAAATTCAGGCTAAGAAATTCCTCGCGGACGTGCGAACCATTGAAACTTCCAACCTGAAAAAACCCGAAGAACGATCAAGGAGGCCGCAGCTAGCGCAACTATTCCTAAGCTATTCTGATCATCCCAATGCCTCACAGCAATCGCGATCAACGCCCAAGCAACGACGAGGGCTACTTCTCCGCTACCCCATGACCTGATGAAGTACAGGGCCAAGAACATCACTACAGAAATCATCAGCATCGTAATAATGATGTCTGTTTGATCTCCAAAAGTGATCTCATAATCAACCATCAATGCTGTAGCATTAGCTACCGTTGCTACACATATCCAGCCTAAATGAATACCGAATGGAAGCCAGGCAAGCCATGCTTCCTTTTTTGTTCTTGGTTGAGCGGTTTGGTTTTCCCGTAAGGAGAGAAAGATAAAACTCAAGGTGGCTAGATATCCTAGCATCAGCACCATGGAGACTTCAACGAATCGATAGTGCCACGCGAATATCCACCCCACATTAATCGCACAGATCAACACCCACTTCCACCCAATGCTTTGTACCGCGGCAGGAGGCGAACTTTCCTCCGAAGTATTCGGAAGTCCATCCGACATAAATCCATAGGTTATGAATCCCAGTGCTAATAGGTAAATCAGCCCCCAAATCGAGAACGCGTATCCTGCCGGAACGAAATAATTTGGATAGAAATCACTCAGCTGACCAGTGTTGTAACCGTTGAGCGGAAGGGCGTTAGCAGCCCAATTGGCCGCAATCACGGCACAGAAGCCTACTGCATTAGCTAGTGGTAAAATTCGCATGGACGCCAATTTCTCTAAATCCTTCGTGCAATCAGCTTCAAAAAGAGAACATTTTCCCACAAACGCTCGTATATTCGCGGAAACACATACCTGTTTAACTCGAAAAGGGAACCCCACAGGTTCCCTTTTTTGATACGTTCTATGTTTCAATCCCCATCCTCCTCTTCACTTAAAGGTGATGCGCCAAGCCAAGTAAAAGCTTGGGCACTCGAGTTCTTAGCCGATCCTGAGTACAAGCACGCATTTCTCATGGAGATCAAAGCGGGAAGTAATAACCGAGTAGAAGTGTTTATCGATTCCGACGAACGCGTCGATTTCACCCTCTGTCGCAAACTAAGTCGTCACATCGAGGAGCAACTGGACACCACATTGCTTCTTGGAGAAAAGTACACCTTAGAAGTCAGCAGTCCTGGAGCTTCCAGACCGCTAACAAATCCTCGGCAGTTCCCAAAGCACATCGGTCGCACCTTCAGTGTGAAAATCGATGCAGAAAATACAGTGCAAGGCGAACTCACCGCTGTAACCGAGGAAGGCCTCACGTTGCAGGAGGAAGTCGTGCGCAGAGAGAAAAAGAAAAAAATCAAAGAGCAAGTCACTCATCAAGTAGCCTTCGGTAGTTTCGAAGGAGCAACGGTGAAACTGAGCTTTAAATAATCCCCTTAAACCTCGCTAACCCCCAACGCTATGATGAATTTGGTGGAGACCTTCTCCGAATTTAAAGACGGCAAGCACCTCGATCGACCAACCTTGGTTAAAGTGCTCGAGGACGTATTCCGTACGCTCATCAAAAAGAAGTTCGGCGACGACGAGAATTTCGACGTTATCGTGAATACCCAAAAGGGTGACCTCGAGCTTTGGCGAGTGCGAGAAATCGTACCAGACGGTGAGGTAACTGACGAGTTGGCGCACATCGCTATCTCTGAGGCTCTTGAAATTGACGACGACTATGAGGTAGGCGAAGAGTGCTATGAGCAACTTTTCCTCGAAGACTTCGGCCGTCGATCAGTAATGGCAGCACGTCAGACACTCGTAAGTCGTATTGGCGACCTCGAGAAAGATGAAGTATACAAGCGTTACCAAGATCGTGAAGGCGAATTGGTACTTGCTGAAGTACAACAAGTATTGAAGCGAGACATCCTTGTAGTAGATGATGCTACAGGAAACGAATTGCTGCTTCCTCGTAAAGACATGATCCGCGGCGACTTTGTGCGCAAAGGCGACATGATCCGTGCAATCATCAATAAAGTTGAAAACGATAACGGTACTCCGAAAATCTGGCTCAGCCGTACAAGCGAAGCTTTCCTAGCTAAGCTCATGGAAAACGAAGTTCCTGAAATCGAAGACGGAATCATCGTCATCAAGAAAATCGTTCGCATCCCAGGTGATCGTGCGAAAGTGGCTGTAGAAAGCTATGATGACCGTATTGACCCAGTGGGTGCATGTGTCGGAATGAAAGGTTCACGTATTCACGGCATCGTTCGTGAGTTACGAAACGAGAACATCGACATCGTGCCATGGACGATCAACGAATCTCTTCTTATCCAACGTTCTTTGACGCCAGCTAAGGTGACGCACGTAGACATGAATGCAGAGACGAAGCGCGCTAGTGTGTTTCTCGATGCAGACCAAGTTTCTCTTGCCATTGGGCGTGGAGGATCGAACATTAAACTTGCTGGTCGCTTGACTGGTTATGAAATCGATGTCTTCCGTAATGACCTTACGTATGATGATGTTGAGGATGTTGATCTCGAAGAGTTCTCAGATGAAATCGAAGGATGGATTCTTGATTCACTCAAGAGCATTGGATGCGATACAGCTCGAAGCGTATTGGCTTTGAGTCAGCAAGAGCTCGTTCGTCGTACTGATCTTGAAGAAGAAACAATCGACGATGTGCTAGCAATTCTAGCGAACGAGTTTGCAGGTGAAGAGAAGCCTGGCGCCGCCTTGAAAACTACTCCAACAGACGAGGAAGTTCAAGAAAGAGCTGCTCGTGCACGTAAAGCAGCAACAACTGAAACACCTGCTGCTGCAGTTGTGGAAGAATCAGCTTCAACAGCTGAGGTTGAAACGGAAGATGAAACGGCTGCTGATAGCCCGGCTGCCGAAGAGGAGTAATCCTCTGAATTAAATTTGCGTACCTGTTGATTGCCAGTCAGTTAACAAGTACATCTACATACAGCAAAGCTTAGCAGGCTACTGGTTTTTGCGAAAGCCTAAAATACACTTTCGTCAAAACCAACCGCTTGTGAAGCCTTGTAAAAACGCTGGATTGAGGCAAGTTGTAAACGCATGTAAATGCATGCAGCTTTAATCCAGTTATTCCGATAGGCATGCCCTATCTTTGCGGCTGCTCCGGTATCTGCTTTCAAGCTTTTGTGTGTTCCACAATAATTAACGGAGCACAGCACGGACTAATATCCTACATGAAAAGACTCATTAAAGTCGCCAAGGAGTTGAACGTCGGAACAGGCACCGTCGTGGAATATCTGCGTGAGCAGGGCCACGACGTTGACAACAAGCCGACGACCAAGATCAATGACGAACAGTTTAACCTACTTGCGCAGAAATTTGCTTCCTCTCTAGAGACTAAGCAAGCTGCTGACAAAATTGAACTTCGTCAGAAAGCCGCAGCTCAGGCCAAGCCAGAACCTACTCGCACTGCAGTCGCGGGAGGACTAGCGGCAGCAGCAGCCGCACGGGCAGCAGAACCCGCACCAACGCCAACTCCGGCGCCAACCCCGGAACAGACTCCAAAAGCTCCAGCACCAGTTGAAGCAAAGAGTACTCCACCGGTAGAGAAAGCTCCAGAAGCTCCTGCACCGAAGACTACACAGCCGGGAGAAGTAGAAGAGCGCCAGAAGTTTGGTCTTAAAGTGAAAGGAAAGATTGACCTCAATCCACCTAAGCGAAAGCCAAAACCAAAGCCAGAGCCGAAGGCTGAGAAGGCCCCTGAAGCTCCAAAAGTTGAAGCGAAGGCACCAGAAACGCCAAAAGCAAAAGCGCCAGCTCCTGAAACTCCTGCAGCTGCAACTCCTTCGGATGCACCTGCAGCAACGGAAGGTGTTGATCCGAGCGTGATGAAGCGAGCTGAAGCACCAAAACTTGCCGGACTAAAGGTGCTCGGTAAGATTGATGTCAAGAAGTTCGAACGTCCTAAGCGTGAGACTGGCGAAGATGGTAAGCGCAAGCGTACACGTAAGCGTGTTGCTGTAGGCGGTGCTCCCAATCGTGGTGGCGGAGGCGGCCGCGGACGTGGGCCTGGCGGCGGACCGAATAGAGGTCGCGGCGGTGCTCGTAAAGACGAAACAAAAGAAGTCTCTAAAAAAGAGATTGAAGACAAGATCAAGGCAACAATGGCACGACTCTCGGGTCGTGGCAAGAACAAGCGCCAAAAGATCCGTCGTGATAACCGTGATCGCCATCGCGATAATCGCGAACGCGAAGAAGCAAACCGCGACACGAGCACACTTGAGCTCACTGAGTTCATTTCTGTGACAGAGTTTGCGAGTCTTCTCGACGTAGAGGTTACTGAAGTGATCCTAACTTGTATGAACCTTGGTGTGATCGTTTCGATCAACCAACGTCTCGACAAGGAAGTAATCGAACTCGTCGCTGGCGAGTATGAGCGCGAAGTCGAATTCATCAGTGCTGAGACCGAAGAGGAAGAAGACGAAGAGATCGTAGATGATCCTGCAGATCTCGTTCCTCGTTCTCCGATCGTTACCGTTATGGGTCACGTTGATCACGGTAAGACGAGTCTTCTCGATTTCGTGCGTAAGGCAAAAGTTGCCGACGGTGAGGCTGGTGGTATCACCCAACACATTGGAGCTTACGAAGTAAGCGTTGGTGAGGGTGAAGAACGACGCAAAATAACGTTCCTTGATACACCTGGTCACGAAGCCTTTACGGCGATGCGTGCACGTGGTGCCAAGGTTACCGATATCTCAATCATCATTATCGCGGCAGATGACTCTATCATGCCACAGACACGAGAGGCGATCAGTCACTCGCAGGCCGCAGGTGTGCCGATTGTGATTGCAATCAACAAGATTGATAAAGACGGAGCAAATCCAGACAGAATTAAAGAAGAACTCTCTCAACTCAATGTTCTTGTAGAAGATTGGGGTGGAAAGGTTCAATGTCAAGCGATTTCAGCAAAGACAGGAGAAGGTATCGATGAGCTACTTGAAAAAGTAGTTCTCGAAGCTGACATCCTCGAACTCAAAGCAAATCCTAATCGCCAAGCTATCGGAGCTGTTCTTGAGGCATCCCTCGAGAAAGGTCGTGGATATGTTGCTCGTACACTTGTAC
Organism: uncultured Saprospiraceae bacterium; assembly: GCA_937924035.1. Lineage (GTDB taxonomy): Bacteria > Bacteroidota > Bacteroidia > Chitinophagales > Saprospiraceae > CALDTK01. Next base: position 6,000 of record CALDTK010000245.1, read on the forward strand.
AAACAGGTACACTTCGCATCGGTGATGCAATTGTTGCCGGTGAAGCGAGTGGTAAGGTTAAAGCGATGTTCAATGACCGCGGCAAAAATGTCAAGGAAGCTGGACCCGCCACACCTGTCCTTGTCCTTGGACTTAGCGGTGCACCTCAAGCAGGTGAGCGCTTTAAGGTTATGGACTCTGAAACAGAAGCCCGTAGCATTGCAAGCAAGCGAGCGCAGATCATGCGTGAGCAGACCAACCGCGCAACCAAGCGTATCTCACTCGATGAGATCGGTCGTCGACTTGCCCTTGGAACCTTTAAGGAGCTCAACCTCATCGTCAAAGGTGATGTGGATGGTTCCGTTGAGGCGCTTTCAGATTCGCTTATTAAGCTAAGCCACGAAACAGTGGCGGTCAACGTGATCCACAAGGCAGTCGGTCCGATTGCTGAGTCTGATGTTCTCCTTGCGAGTGCCTCTGATGCGATCATCATTGGCTTCCAGGTTCGTCCAAGCCTAACCGCTCGCAAGCTTGCTGAGCGTGAAGGTGTTGAAGTCAAAACCTACTCAATTATCTACGAGGTTATCGATGATGTTGAGTTGGCGATTGAAGGCATGCTCGAACCAACGAAGGAAGAGAAAATTGTCGGTCAAGTGGTTGTCCGCGAGACCTATAAGATCTCCAAGATCGGTACGATTGCAGGTTGCTACGTCGACTCAGGTCGCATCAACCGCAACGACTTTATCCGAGTCATTCGAGATGGCGTGGTGGTTTACCCGCTCAAAGAAGGTGCTGTCGGAAAAATTGGATCGCTCAAGCAGTTCAAGGACGACAAAGCGGAGATCTCAGCAGGCAGGGAATGTGGTATTACCATCGATGGCTTTAATGACATCAAGGTCGACGACGTATTCGAAGCTTACGAGATCATCGAGATCGCACAGAAGCTTGATCGGAAGAAGAAGAAATAGCTTTCCGTGTCTACAAACAAAAAAGCCTTACATCTAGCGATGTGAGGCTTTTTTTGTTTTAGTACT
>CALDTK010000246.1 GCA_937924035.1 uncultured Saprospiraceae bacterium
CAAAACAAGCGAGACGATCACTTGAATAAGCAAGAATAATCCCATTTGTCCAGCCCAAACCAAAGCCTCTGGTCCTACTGCGGTCCAATCGGCAGACCAGCCAATGAGTACGCAGAAGACAAGCATGAGGTATTCGCCGAGTTTCTGTCCTGCTTTCGCAATATCATGCTCCCCTGTTGAGGTTCGCCATAATCGCTGACCTATAGTAATCGCAAACAGCGCGCTGAGTCCTAAAATGCTCAACTCTAAAAATTCAGAAGGGAAAAGCATGGATATTCCAGCTGCTAAAGACACACAAGCTATTGTAAGACCTAGTGCCTTAAAAAATGTAGAAGCAGATAATGTTCTACTTGACAGTTGATCGGGACTTTCAAAATGATGATTTTTATTTGTAGTGAGATCTTCTAACCGATATGCTGATCCAAACACTTTTTGCAAAAGCGGCCATCCAATACTGGTTAGAAATAAGAAGAGCAATCCACCTGCAATGACATCTCCGAGATTAGCAGCCACGAGTTGAAACTCATCCAGCCCCAGAATTAGCCCTGCAGCTTGAAGATTGGCCAGCCCGCCAGTGAAAATGGCGATAATCATCCCTATCCTAACCGAGCTAACCTCTGCCAGCCACAACAATGCAAAAGCTGCAGTAGCTGCGCCTATCCATAGGCTGATGGCTGCCTTGATCCCTGAACCTCCTAATAGCTTTAACTGACTCCATGAAGCAGCAAGTAACATGGCTGGTATGGCGATCACGACACAAGCTTGAATAAGAGAATGTACAGGTCCATGGAGTAACTTAGGTGATCCCAAGACAGCGCTCATTGCTAATCCTGTTGCATAACAGAGAAGCACCACCGAGAGCCAAGCGGGTAGTGTAAGCTTCTTAAGGAGCAAAGGGCTAAATAAAGCCACAATAAGGAAGATCGCTTCGAGCATAGCGCCTGTTTTTTATCGATTATCGATGCTGTTCATACCAATCCTTTACGCGTTCATCGACCAAAATATCTCGACCTCTAAGTGGATTGGCCAGGCGAATACCGTCTAAGGTTCTGCACCTGCTCAATGCGACATAGGTCTGTCCACACTCAAAGGCTCCTCGACCAAGATCAAGGGTCATCCGCTCAAAGGTTTTTCCTTGACTTTTGTGGATGGTTATTGCCCAAGCAAGTTTCAGTGGGAATTGCTTGAATGTGCCGGTTACATCATCTGTGATTTTTCCGGTGCGTTCATCCACGCTGTAACGGATGTTTTCCCAAGTTTCCTGAGTGACTATGATATCGTGTTCCTTTCCGTCTTCTTCAACATGGACCACGAGCTTTTCTGATTCTGCCTCAGTAACTACTCCAATGCTTCCATTGACAAACCTTTTTTCGGTGTCGTTTCTAACGAACATCACTTGTGCACCAGGTTTTAGCGCAAGCGCCAATTCTGTAGGAAGGTTACGACTGTCAAAGTTGCCAGTTAAGTCACCTACATAGCGGACGGGTTTTGCCGAAAGGCGAAGAAGCTCACGCTGATTGATGGTGTCAGCAAGCCTGTTGGTGCTGCACAAGGTGATCGCTGGTTCTTCTCCAAAATCTGCTTCACTAACGTTTCTTAAATTCAAATCTAGAAGGTCGTCATAGTCAAAATGTCCTTCTCGAACTGCATCTAGTAAACGCACGAACTGACGTGCTTTCTGCCTGAAAACGATGTTTAACTCCAACATTTCCATCTCTACATCGGCGGTCCATACTTGCGCGTCGAAGAAGTAGGGTGAGGGATAAGTCGCCATGTCCCCTTGGAAAAGGGCCCGCTCGACATCACTTGCAACGACAGGAGGCAGCTGAAAAAGATCACCAAACATGACGATCTGTACCCCTCCAAAAGGCTCAGTGACACGTTCTCGATTGAGCCGTAAGAATTCATCAATACGATCGAGTAAATCAGCTCTTACCATACTCACCTCATCGATGATGAGTGTATCAAGTTTCTGATATAAGTATCGATTCGAACGTTTCCTGATATCCTTACGTGAAAGCAATTTTCCAGGAAAACCAAAGAAGCTGTGAATCGTCTGTCCCCTAACATTCAAGGCAGCCACACCTGTTGGAGCAACGACAGCGATGCTACGTCTAGTAGTCCTTTTGATGAGATTGAGTAGGGTAGACTTACCCGTTCCTGCTCTACCAGTGATAAACAAATGATCACCCGATTCGAACCGATCTAACGCGTATTCGAATTCATGAGTGAGTAAAAGTGCTTCGCCTTGAAGGGCTGTATCGCTCATTTTTTGGGGCGTGTCAACACCGCGTAGACAGGGAGGTGATCACTGTACCCGTCTTTGTAGTTGTTACCGACATAAGTACGAAGTGGATATCCTTTATAGCGGCCACCTTTTTCAAGCAGGTAGTTCTTTCTGAATACGCGCACGTTGCGAAACATCCAGTCATTGCTGGGCTTTGCGAGACCTTCAGAGACGATAATTTGATCGAATAGATTCCAGGAATCTCTGTAACCAAGTGAGCCCTCACCTTGGTTGAACAGGGCCACCATCGGGTTGTATAATCCAGTTTGTCCTGCATCGGCACGACGCCCAGCTGCTTGCAAAGACTTCGTTAGACTTGGACTTTTCGGGTCATCATTTAAATCACCGGCCACGATAACGTCAACCATCTTGTTGGTGGAGCGAAGCGAGTCTACCAGTTTTCGATTGAGCCTAGCAGCTTTTTCACGCCCAGGTCGACTTCTTGCTTCCCCACCCGATCTACTTGGCCAGTGATTGACGAGATAAATGATCGTGTCTCCCAGCAGCGTGCCTTTGACAAAAACTACATCTCTAGTTGTTCTTTTACTACCATCTTCTTTTCTGCCAAGGGACAGGCTATAATGGCAGGTTTGGGTTGGTTTAAAGAAGTCCTTTCTGTAAAGTAGAGCATTATCTATCCCTCTTCCGTCTGGGGATTCAAAGTGTACAATTCCGTAGTTCGACCCAGATAATGCAGGCTGTGCAATCAGATCTTTAAGAACTTTTTCATTTTCAACCTCACAAACTCCAAAAAGTGCAGGCCCACCAGGAAGCACCTCATTACCTATTTGCGCGATAACGGTAGACATCCTTCCGAGCTTCTCTTGATAGCGTTTTGCAGTCCAGTGCTTCGCTGCGCCTGGCAACCATTCATCATCACCCCAATTACTTTTATCGTCATCTGTATCAAACAGATTTTCAAGGTTATAGAATCCAATGGTAATTAGATCTTTCTCGTCAGTTTCTGCTGTAGCTGCAATACTATTGGCAGTTTTTGAATCGCAGGAAGAGAGAAGAACCACTACGAAAATAAACGAGCTAAGGAGCAGTGAAAATCTGATCATGGGGGTAAAAGTGTCTAAATCGGAAAGTGCAAGCATAAGGCATATGCATGTCAAGAAATGGAATGGTTGACAACTGCTTTACCTAGGGGCAAAGATGTCGAAGTATTTTTGCATTACAATCAACCCTCAAAGAATTGAAACTAAGAACTCTACACTATTTCTTCACTTGGGTTTTCTTATTCACTTGGAGCGCAGCTTTTGCCCAGACCAATGTTATTACAGGTACAGTTCTTTCTCAAGGAACAGCTGACCCGGTTGCTGATGTAAGAGTTCATACTGCGGATGAATCATACTCCACCTTCACTGGAAGCGATGGCCTTTTCGAACTTGGAGTCGATTCCGTATTTGGCCTGCTTTATTTTGATGTGGACGGCTTTCGCCAAAACACAGCAGAAGTGGGTAGTGCAGAAGTTGATGGTCGAAGAAGTGTAGGAACAGTCTTTTTGATACCTGTCAAACTAGATAATGCTCCTGATCTTGACAGAACCCTCGATGGTGGGAACTTGCAGCAAGATGATGACAACTCTTCTCAAGGAGGAACAGTAAGTAGCTTGCTTACGGCAAGTCGTGATCCATTTCAGCAAGCGGCAGCATTCAACTTTAACGCGACTCGTTTTCGAATTCGCGGATATGACAATCGCTACACTGAGGCATTAATAGATGGAGCACCTGTCAATGATGCAGAAGCTGGACGACCTCGTTTTTACATCTGGAGTGGTCTGAATGACGTAACGCGTAATCGCTATAACACAGCGGATTTAAGCTTTAATACATTCAATCCTTCAGCCTTAGGTGGCGTTGCCAACATTGACTTACGCGCTGGATCACAGCGAAAAGGTACCCGTGTGAGCGTTGCTACGAGCAACCGTTCTTGGCAGTACCGTACAATGGCAACACACAATACCGGTTGGATGGACAACGGGTTCGCCATTTCCTTGAGTGGATCAATACGTTATGCTGATGAAGGTTTTGTTGATGGAACCTACCAACAAGCTTATGGCTACTTCCTTGGAATAGACAAACGACTAAACGAAACGAACCGGCTAAGCCTGAGCATACTCGGATCACCAAGTTTGCGAGGTGGAGCGAGCGGCCATGTTCAAGAAGTCTATGACATTACTCAGAACAACTACTTCAATCGTAATTGGGGTTTCCAAGCAGGAGAAGTTCGAAACTCTCGAGAATACAGAACGCATCAGCCTGTAGCTAGTCTTACCTATGAATGGGCCCCAACCGTATCAACGAATTGGACGACCACTATTCTTGGAATGTATGGACGTAATGGTCAGACTCGCCTTGAACGTGCTAACGCGCCCAATCCTTTAGGTACCTACTACCAATACCTGCCGAGCTATTCACTCAATGAAGAAACAAGACAGCAGGTGTTTGATGTTTTACAAGCAAATCCAGAGCGTCTTCAGATCCAATGGGACGAGTTGTACAACATCAATCGCAGCCAAGATGACATCGTTGAGAATGCAGATGGCATTGTAGGCAATACTGTTCAAGGAGCACAAGCTCGTTACTGGCTAGAGGAGCAACGCTACGATCCTAGGAGAATCACGCTTTCTTCTCGTTTCCGTCATGCGTTAAACGCTCAATACACCTTCCACGGGGGTATTATTGGTCAGTACAGCAGCATTCATAACTACCAGAGAATGGATGATTTGCTCGGCGCTGATTTCATGCTCAACATCAACGCTTTTGCAGAGCGTGATTTAGGAAGTGCAGCTGGGGCGCAAAACAATATTGACATCCCTAATCGAATCATCACGGAAGGCGATGAATTCGGCTATGACTACAACAGCATAATCTTCAAACAACAGGCTTTCGGACAACTTGAGTTTGTAGGGAAGCACCTAGATGCGTTTGGATCACTTTCTATTGAAAACACGCAGCTTTCGCGAGAAGGCAATGTTCGTAATGGTCAGTTTCCAGATAACAGCTTGGGTAAGAGCGAAACAAGAGATTTCCAGACTGGAACTGCGAAGTTGGGACTGACTTACAAGATCAATGGTCGCAATTATATTTCAGCTCGCGGCTTGTACGGCACAAGAGCACCTGATTTTCGGGATGCGATGATCAGTCCGCGTACACGAAACGAGTTTGTTCCCAATTTAGAACCTGAAACGATCACTAGTTTTGAGGCTAGTTACCAGTACACATCACCTCGCTTGAAAGCTAAGATCACTGGTTATCGTACTTCTTTCGAGGATAGAATTCGTTTTATCCGATTCTTCATTGAGACAAGTTCTGGTAATACTGGCTTCGGTAGCTACATCATGCAAGGTGTAGACAGCGAGCATTTAGGCTTAGAAGCTGCTGTAGAATATGACCTTACGCCAAGCATTGAGCTCCAAGCAGCTGTAGCTTCTGGGCGAAACATCTTTACGAATCGCCCTGTAGCCAATGCATACATTGACAATAGTGGTATTCAACTCGTCGAAGATGAGGTTATCTATCAGAAGAATTTCTTTGCGAGCCCTTCTCCTCAACAAGTAGGTAGTTTGGCTTTCCGGTATCAAGGAAAGCAGTTTTGGACAGCGACCTTGACAGGAAGTTACACGCGCTATGCGTTTACTGAAATTGCGCCGCTCCGCAGAACGGTAGATGCCGTTAGAAACTTGGAACCTGGTAGCCCTGCGATTCAGGCGATAACAGATCAAGAAGAACTTCCAAGCGCATTTACACTCGATCTTTTCGCTACTAAGAGCATAAAGATCAATGATGACCGACTGTTTATCACTCTTGGTGCCAACAACATCTTAAACACCCAGACAATTTTGAGTAGCGGACGAGAACAACTCCGCTACGATTTCGATTCGCAAAACGTGAATCGATTCCCTAACCAATACTTCTACGCTTACGGAATGAATTTCTTTCTGCAAGCTGCTTACTCATTCTAAGCCTCATTACCATGATGCGAATGCTTTCCCTATTTGCCCTTGTTACCCTTGCTTTCACGTCGTGTATCGAAAAAGACTTCGATACGCCACCTGTTGAGGATAATTCAGTTGAAATCAATGCTACGCATACGGTAGCAGATTTAAAAGACTACTTCATTTCTGGAGAGTTCTCAGAAATTACCGACGAATTACTTGTCGATGCCATTGTTGTGGCTGACGATGAAGGTGGCAACTTCTACAAGAAACTCGTCCTTCAAGATGAGACAGGTGGGATTGAGTTCTTACTGAACCGCACTGATTTGTATACCACGTACAAAGAAGGTCGCGAGATTGGGATTCAAGCTCAAGGCCTCTACATAAGCGATTATAATGGCGTGATTCAACTAGGTGGTGCACCAACGACTGACAATAATGGCAACTTGCGTTTAGGTCAATTAGATGATGCGCTTATCGAAGACTACCTGCTACTAGGAAGCCAAGTAGGGCTTCCTGAAGCTAATGAAGTTTCAATCAATGCACTTGGGCCTAGTGATGTGTCTACACTCGTCAGACTCTGTGACGTTCAATTCACTTCTTCTGACACAACAGGACAACTTGCTGATGCAGTTGCACAGCAGACACTCAACAAAACACTAGAAGATTGCGACTTCAACACGATTCTAGTACGTACCAGCGGTTATGCTGACGTTGCCACTACTGATGTTCCTAATGGTGCAGGTTGTGTAACTGCTGTCTATGGTGTATTCCGTGATGACAAGCAACTCTTCATTCGTACAAATGACGATCTAGAGCTAGACGGTACCCGCTGCGGTGGCGGAGGTAGCGGCGGTGGTGGAGGTCAGCCTGGTACAGTCACACTTAGTATTGAACAAGTACGTGGCCTCTTCAATGGCAGCGCAACCAACCTTCCGACCGGTCAAGGAATTCAAGGCGTTGTGATTTCTGATCAAAACTCGGGTTCAACAACGGGCCGTAACATGATTGTCCAACAAGACGGATGGGGAATAATCGTGCGTTTTGATGACTTCCACAACTTCAACCTTGGTGACGAAGTTTTCTTAGACGTTAGTGGTGTTGAGTTGTCTGAATTTAACGGCGGACTCCAACTTAACAATGTAGGATTGAGCAAAGCGGTACTTGTGAGCGCGAATCAGGCACCAGCACCAAAGGTGCTTACTATCGATGAAATCACGTCAAACTTCGAGCGTTATGAGGGTACTCTAGTAACCATCAAAGCGGCGACTTTGACGGCAGATGATAATGATTGGGCATTTACGACGACGCTTAATGACGGAACAGGGTCGCTAGCGATCTTTACCTATGCACAAAGCACATTTGCAAATGATGCCCCGCCAACAGATACTGTTGATGTTACGGGTTATCTAAATGAATTTAATAGCCCACAATTAATTATTCGTACGCTAGCGGATGTAGTCGTCTCAGGAGGTAGTTCTGGAGGAGGCGGTGGCGGAGGCGGTGGCGGTGGAGCGCTTACTTCTCTGAACGAAGACTTCCAAAGCAATAATAATTTCGACCCGGTATCAGCTTCAGGCTGGATGAATACTACGAACGTGAACAATGGCCGTACATGGCAAGCTCGTGAGTTTGATTCGAATATCTACGCACAAGCAACAGCTTTCAATGACTCTGCTCCTAATGTAGATGCTTGGTTAGTAACGCCTAAGCTTGATTTTGCTGCTGGACTACAAATTTCTTTCGAAACTGCTACAGCCTTCCATGTCCATCAAGGTCTAGAGGTCTTAGTAAGTACCGATTACGTTGGAAGTGGTGATCCTTCAACAGCTACTTGGACGCCTCTGAGTGGGGCAACTATTGCTGATGCCAGTACTGGCGATAACAACTGGGTTCCTAGTGGAGATGTCTCACTAGCAGGCTATTCTGGTGAAGGATTTGTTGCCTTCCGCTACACTGGTGCAGGTTCAGGAAACACTTCGACATTTAGGGTAGACAACGTTGTCGTTTCTACGCTGTAAATTCGTGGCAACGGAGTGACCTCTGTTAACCTACTACTTTGACTAATACGCTAGCGAAAAATTCTTTCGTTGCCCTGATCGCATTCTTTGCGATGTACACCCTGGGGGCACAATCGTCATCACCCGATGTCGAGGTGTTTTTCAATTATCCTGTGGCAGCAGCGAGTTCTCTTGATGTTGAATTCGAAGGCTCAGCGATCAGTGCCAAAGCAGTTGCAATGGTCGATGCGGCGGAATACTCGGTAGACCTAGCAGCTTACAATTTTGATCATGCACCACTTGCTTCTGCATTACGACGTGCAAGTGACCGTGGTGTGAGGGTGCGTGTGCTTACAGATTTTGACACGAGTCATCCTTCGTTACGTTCACCTACACCCAATTACTTCTGGCTAGAAGTGAACGATAGAGGCTTAATGCACCATAAGTTTTTGGTCGTAGATGCTCAAGACCCCGAACTTTCTTCAGTGATGATGGGCTCGACCAATTTCACTGATGCCAACATTTATTACTTCTTCAATGACGCGATTGTCTTTAAGTCGAAAGATTTAGCTGATGCGTATACCTTAGAATTCGAACTTCTTTGGGGCAGTAATACGGAGATTCCTGATGCCTCACGTAGTAGAAGTGGAGAAGACAAGCCAAGAAGATCCATAACAACCTTTTCAGTTGGTGATCTTTCGGGAGACCTCTACTTTTCTCCTAATGATGAAATAAGTAGCCGTATTGTTTCTGAAATAAATGCGGCTGATCAATCCCTGGGCTTTCAGTTGCTCGTGCTCACCTATGATGATATTGGAGCAGCAATGGTCCAAGCGCATAACAGAGGGGTAGATGTCTTTGGTGTTGTAGATAAAGTGGATGACTCGAGCAGTGAATATGATTTTCTGAAAAATAGAGGAGTTCCTGTTCGTGCAATGGATGAAGACCTCGGTATTGTCCACCACAAGTATGGCGTCTTTGATGTCGAGAAAGGAGATGATGCAGTCGTCATAACGGGCAGCCATAACTGGAGTTATTCTGCAGAAACCTTTCATGACGAAAATACAGTGGTTGTTTCCGGTAGTGCTGCTTTTGCAGAATTGTACTATGAAGCAGCTCGAGAGCGTCACTGCTTACTGAGCCCAACCTCAGAATGCAGGGATGCAGTCTCTTCAACAGTGGTTTTGGCGGAAGCTGAAATATCGATAGGACCCAATCCTTCGACTGGTGTTGTAACTATCACCAGCGACCTTAAAGAAAAAACAAGCGCTTATCGTATCTTCAATGCATCTGGACAACAGATACAAGGAGGTTTAATAGATAAGCATCAAGAGCGTCACACGCTCGACTTTTCGCATTTGGCACCTCAAACGATTTTCCTACAGCTGCTTACAGCATCAGGTTGGTCTATAGGTAAGCCAATCTACCTCACGAAATGAACCCACATATATGCAAGTAGAAGCTGGACTAGAACCTGTAGAATTCAAAAAATTCAAAATTGGCCACGACCGATGCAGCATGCGTGTTGGAACTGAATCTGTCGTGCTTGGAGCATGGGCAGATTGTAAAAATGCACCACGTATTTTAGACGTTGGGACTGGGTCTGGAGTGATTGCACTTATGCTCGCTCAACGCAACGAAAACGCAACTGTCGTTGGCGTAGAAATCGATGCTGAAGCAGCCTCTCAAGCTAAGGAAAATGCAATGTATTCTCCTTATGCCGATCGAGTCGAAATAGAGCATGTTGACGTGCAGAGCTATGCGCGCAAGACTGAAGAAAAATTTGACCTGATCGTTTGTAATCCACCTTTCTTTTCTGGAGGATCTCATTCTTCAGGGTTGAGTCGACTAGCAATGCGTAGCACTAAGAAGTTGCCACATGGTGATCTTCTCAGCGCTTTTCGAACGCTGCTTACCGAAACAGGAAGAGGAGTGGTGGTCCTACCGTACATCGAAGGTTTACGCTTTAGTGAATTGGCACGCAGCTATGGGCTTTACCCAGTTCGCATTTTGCAACTTCGTCCAGAAGACGAGCAGCCGATTGAGCGCCTCGTTATTCAACTCGAGCGCAAGCGTATGGAGCCGATCCGCCACGACCTTGTGATGAAGTATGACACCGGTGAGCCAACGCGTCAGTTTAAGCGTTTAACCAAGCCATTTTATATGGAGTTTTAAGCGTTTGAGTTGAACTTCTTCAGCTTGTCAAATACACACTAAAAGGCCCTTTCCACGCTGGAATGGGCCTTTTTTAGAATGGAACACTTTACCGAAATATCAACGAGCGAATTAGCCATTCAGGTGGTTTCTTTCGATTGGCCTTGGCCCGCTAATTATGGTGGCATTGTTGATGTCTATTATCGAATAGAATCATTACTTGAGCAAGGAGTTACGGTTGAGTTATTGGTCGTCAGTCAGCATCCCCAGCCAGGCCCTATTCCGGCTTCTTGGCGGGATAAACGCTTCTCTCTTTTTACATTTCCTAGAAGAGGAAAAAGAAGTTTGCTTTCGCTAAAACCTTACATCGTATCGAGTAGGGCAGTAGCTCCTCTTTTGCCCAAATTGGCAAGTGGACCGCCGATTATTCTCTTTGAAGGCATTCATACGACCGCATATCTCGGCCATCCTCGGCTCGCTAACCATGAGCAGTGGATTCGTGTCCATAATCGAGAGGCAGAATATTATCAAGAGCTGAGCGAAACTACGTCCTCGTGGAAGGCAAGGATGTACTACAAAGAAGAAGCTCGACGCTTACGCACATATGAGCCTAGTGTTTTAGCGGAAGCGGACTTGTTACTACCTATCAGCCAAAAAGACGAATCCTACTGCGAGTCATTAGCGCCCAATCGAGTTCTTCCGCATAGTTGCTCCACAAGCCTGAAAGCTGTTGACATCAAAACTGGGAAGGGAGAATACGTCCTCTTTCATGCAGGCTTACATGTCAGTGATAACGCTAGCAGTGCGATTGAGCTGGCCAAGCGTATGTCCGCAAGGCCAAACATCAAGTTCATCATTGCGGGCAAAGACCCTAGTTCCCAGTTAGAAGCTAAATTGAATGGCCTTAGTAACGTGGAGTTGGTCGCTAATCCAAGCATCAATGAGATGCACACACTCATTGCAAATGCCCAACTCATATTACTCCATGTAAATCATCAAGCAGGCTTTAAGGTCAAATTACTAGAGAGCTTGGCCAGAGGTCGTTGGGTATTGGCAAATTCTAAGATGGTTTATGGTGCTCCTGGCCTCAAAGACGGCGTTGCAGTAGCTGACGAACCGCAAGAATGGATTTCATTGGTTGATAAACTTTGGCGGCGCCCCTTCCTTAATGAAGATAAGGAAGCGAGAGTAACCCTTCTTAAAGGCTATCTGCGCAGTGATTTGGCAGAAGTCTTTGTAAAAAAGTTAAAAGAAGTTACTTTCAATAGAAACTGAAAGTTGTGAAATAGCGTTCTTTGCTATAGCACAAGTAGCATCTACAATCTCTTAGACTCATGCTCGATAAAGGAATTCTCAGTCCATTAAAATTGGATAAACGTCTTAGTCCAGAGCTAATGACAATCGCTGAAAAAGTGGTAGCTGGGACTCGTCTGAGCTTTGCTGATGGTATAACGCTCTTCGAAAAAGCACCTCTTGCATATCTCGGAGTACTTGCAAATGCAGTTCGAGAGAAACGTCATGGTGATGTAACCTACTTCAATCGGAATTTCCACTTAGAGCCTACAAATGTTTGCTTATACACCTGTACTTTTTGCAGTTACAGCCGTTTGATAAAAAAGCGTTCAGAAGGCTGGGAGCTTACGGCAGATCAGATGATGGATGAGATCATGAAGTACGATGACGAACCAGTAACAGAGGTTCACATTGTAGGAGGTGTTTTACCTCAATATGATCTGAAATTTTATACCGATCTCTTTAGTCGTATCAAAAAACATCGACCTGAGCTTCATGTTAAAGCTTTGACGCCTGTAGAGTACCACTACATTTTTAAAAAAGCTAAGGTCAGCTATGCTGAAGGGATGAAACTGATCAAGGAATCTGGAGCTGACTCAATGCCTGGTGGAGGTGCAGAGATTTTCCACCCGGAGATTCGTGATCAAATTGCGGGAGGCAAATGCACAGGCGAAGAGTGGCTGGATATTCATCGTGAATGGCACAAGCTCGGTATGAAATCGAATGCCACCATGCTTTATGGGCACATTGAAAAATTTGAGCACCGCGTCGATCACCTAGAGAAATTAAGATCTCTTCAAGACGAAACTGGAGGTTTCCAAACTTTTATTCCATTGAAGTTCAGGAACGAAAACAATCAGATGTCGCACGTCAAAGAGAGTACTACGCTCGAAGATTTGCGTAACTATGCAATCAGTCGATTGTACCTAGATAACTTCCCTCACATCAAAGCGTATTGGCCAATGATCGGGAGAGATGTCGCACAGCTGAGTCTGGCTTTTGGGGTCAATGACATCGATGGCACAATCGATGATACGACTAAGATTTACTCTATGGCCGGTTCTGAAGAGCAGCATCCTGCCATGAGTACAGAGCAGCTTGTTCAGCTCATTAGAAGCGTTGAACGTAAACCTGTTGAGCGGGATAGCGTCTACAATGTTCTCAAGGACTTCGAAGGTGTTGAGTTTGAAAGTGACAAGCATTTCAAAGGCTATCTCTCTTTACCTGTTGTGAAGCCAACCACAACAACAGCTGAGTGACAAAGCGCAAAGTCATATTAGCACGACATGGTCAAACGGAACTCAACCGCGTAGGCATAATTCAAGGAAGTGGGGTAGACCCTTCTTTAAATGATGAAGGTCGCGAACAAGCTAAAGCACTGTTTGGCGCACTTAGCGGTAAAGTGGACCTAATTTGATCGAGCGGTATGCAAAGGGCAAAAGAAACGGCCGAACCTTTTATAATTTCTGGCTTACCTTATTATGAAGACGAGGGTTTTCGTGAAATATGCTGGGGTGAGTATGAGGGAAAGGTTGCGAAATCAGCTATGAGAATAAAGTACAAGGAGCTTCTTGAAAACTGGGAAAATGGGAACCTTGACGCTAGGATCCCAGGCGGCGAAAGTGCGGCTGAGTTGGCGGTTAGGCTTCAGAAGGCTTGGCGTACTTTGCTGAACCAAGATTTTGAAAACGCGCTCGTTGTTCTTCATGGGAGAGCACTTAGGTGCATTACCTGTTGGCTTAACGGTGAGTCGGTTTCTCAGATGAATCACTACGCTCATGCGAATTGTGGCTATTATGTCATTGAAGTTGCTGGAGATAATTCTTGGGTTGTTACTGAACAAAATGTAACCACTCATCTTTCAAATACCGAAAGCGTCCTCTGATGAGTATCCGTGTCATAGCCGTTGATTACGCGAATACGTTGCCTCTTCGCAGTGGACTAAAAGCTCTTGAGTTGAACGGAGAGCTTACAATGTCACTTGCGCGTCCAGCAAGGGCGACAGAGCTTTTTATTCAAGGTGATTATGCGCTTGGACTTCTTCCTACTGCAGCGCATTTGACAGCGCCAAATTCTAAATTTGTTGGATCGTATGGAATAGTCTCTGATGGGTTCGTAGGAAGTGTAGGACTGTTTTCTGAAGTTCCTTTCGAAGAAATTGAGCATCTCTACTTGGACTACGACAGCAGATCTTCAGTGCTATTGACGAAGGTGCTACTTAAACATCATTGGAAGCGCACCAGTAGCGATGATTCACCTATACAGATTATTCAAGCGCGTCCAGGTTATCGAGAACAAATAGGTGGAACATCTGCAGGGCTTATTATTGGAGACCCTGCGATTGAAGCACGTTCAAAATTTCCATACTACTTTGATCTTGCTGAGGCTTGGAAAGAAATGACGGGCTTGCCTTTTGTTTTTGCAGCTTGGTTAGCCTCACAAGAATTGAATGACACTTTCATTGCTGCTTTTGATACCGCTCAAGAGTCGGGTGTACAAAATCGAATTACGCTAGCAAAAGAGTATCAAGATTTTGTTCCTGGATATGATTTAGAAAAGTACTTCACGACTCAAATCCAGTATCACATAAGCGATGAGGCAAAAAAAGGAATGAAGCTATTTCTCGAATTAGGCGCTGAAATTATGGGCCTTGAACGTCCACAGACACTAGAAGTGTTCAGCTAAGCATGCTTTCATTCAATACTTCCCTAGCTTTCGCTAAAACTATTTAGGCGTTTTTTCATTATTTCAACGATGGAAATAGCAACACTTGGTGGAGGCTGCTTTTGGTGCGTCGAAGCCGTTTACAACAAACTACAAGGAGTAGAATCGGCGATATCGGGCTATATGGGAGGAAAGGCCACAACGGCCAACTACAAAGCCGTTTGTACGAAGACCACCGATCATATTGAGGTCGTTCAAGTCACTTTCGACCCTGAAGTTGTCTCGTACGCAGACATTCTTCGGATCTTCTTCACGGTGCATGACCCAACGACTCGAGACCGTCAAGGAAACGATGTTGGGCCTCAATATAGAAGTGCGATTTTCACGCATGGTGAACAACAAGCAAAAATTGCAAAGGAGGTTTTGGCGGAAGCCCAGGAACTGTACGACGATCCCATTGTGACTGATTTAAGAGAAGAGATGCCATTCTATACCGGAGAAGAATATCACCAAGGCTATTTTGAAAGGGTAGGGGCACAAAACAGCTACTGCACCTTCGTTATAGCTCCAAAGGTCAGTAAATTTCGACAGCAATTTGCGCATCGGTTGAAACCAGAAACCCAAGCTTAACAGACTACCTTTCATCCCTGGTGCATCCTTTCTTCAAATTGAGCGTTTAACGGACGATTAACCAATTCGCAATTAGGCAAACTTTGATAGTCTAATCTTAAAGCGCTACATTTGCCATTCCAATCAAAAATCCCTCAATCTATGATTAAGTCAACCCGACTCGTAGTTCTTGCCTTAGCGGCATTTGCTTTCCTCGCTAGCTGTAATGAAGATGGTAGCGCTGACGTGCGTGACGCTGCTCGTGCAACCGTAGAATCTGCTGGTGCTGCTGCATCATCAGCTGCTGGTGCAGCTGCAAGCGCGGCAACCAATGCTGCTGCAACTGTTGCTGAAGCTGTACCTAGTGGTCCAACAACAGTAATGACTTTCGATGAAACTACTTTCGATTTCGGTACAGTTACCGAAGGTGAGAAAGTAAGCCACACATATGCATTCAAGAACACTGGTGATGAGCCACTTATTCTTCAAAACGCAAAAGGAAGCTGTGGATGTACTGTTCCACAATGGCCACGTGAGCCAATCGCTCCTGGTGCTTCTGGAGAAGTAACGGTTGAGTTTAACTCTAAGGGTAAAGCAGGAGACCGCAACCAGAAGGTTACGATCACTTCTAACACAAACCCTGCGCAGACCTTTATCTACCTAAAAGGTAAGGTGAATAAGGAAGGTGGAGATTCTCCACTTGTTCAGTAAGTAAAAAGCAATTTTTTGCTCCACATTTAAGTGGTCTTAAGCCCGCATCGTGCATCTTCGCATGGTGCGGGCTTTTTCGTCTCTGCAGACCTTTAATCTAACCATGCGCGACTACTTCAGCCTCGTCACATTCAGTCATACCATTTTTGCCCTGCCGTTCGCACTGCTGGGCTTTACACTGGCGGTAATACAGCCCTCTTATCCTTTCGTTTGGATGGATTTGCTCTTAGTGGTTGGTTGTATGGTATTTGCGCGTTCTGCTGCAATGGGCTTTAATAGATTGGTGGATCGGAATATAGATGCTGCAAACGAACGAACAGCTTCAAGAGACATACCAGCTGGTCGAATAAGTCCTGTGCGTGCAAGGGTATTTATCGCGATTAATGCCCTACTTTTTATGGTTTGTGCTGGATTGCTAAACACCCTATGTCTAGCCTTAAGTCCTCTTGCATTGGCGATTGTGCTTGGCTACTCCTATACCAAGAGGTTCACCTGGTTGTGTCACTTGGTCTTAGGGCTGGGGTTGGCACTCGCGCCGATTGGTGCTTACATCGCCATCACTGGAGTTTTTGATATTCTTCCTATTGTATATGGGAGTATAGTCCTCCTTTGGGTAGCAGGATTTGATATTATTTATGCCTTACAAGATGAAGCTTTTGATAAGGAACAGAACCTCAATAGTATTCCTACTCGTTTTGGCGGAAGCAAGGCTCTAAGTCTTTCTAGAGGGCTTCATTTCGTGTGCGTCTTGTTACTCAGTTATGTCACTTGGACACTTTATGGCCTCTATCCAACTGCGATGATTCCTCTTTTTTTAAGTTGGGCGCTTTTTACCGGCGCTCTTGTTTATCAGCAGTCCATCGTGAGTGAGGGCGATCTTTCTCAAGTTGGGCGCGCGTTTTTTACAACGAATGGAGTCGCTAGTATTGTATACGCATGTCTAGTTATCGGAGGGATTATTTTCCTAAGCTGAATCGTTCTTTTACTTCAGCTTTTGAAAAAAAAATCCTCAAACCCTTGTATTCAGTAGGTAAAAGAGCTACGAAAAACAAATTATATAATTTTTGCATGTGATTGGCATGATTGTCGCGTAATGATTTGTACGGGTCCCCGATTAGGAGTCCCCCCCAACATTGCAAAAACTAATCATGGATATGAGACCTGCTCGCTGGCTCATGCTTTTCAGTAGCTTTTTTTTAGTCTCGCTCAATGCGATGCTAGGCCAATTTGCTGAGGATACGTATGACTTCACACTGACAGATTGTTCAACGCTCGCTTACATCTGTAGCGATTACGACCAAACTGAATTCGACAACTTTGACTTCTATATTGATGGAGTTCTGCACACTGACTCACGCGAAGCGTGTAATAGTGATCAAGGATCTCGATTTGGGTTTGATGTTGGATCACACACCATTGAGGCGCGAGATGGAGCTAATGTTCTCGATCAAGCAACTGTTACGGTAGCATGTGACCCGGTTTTACCTTACCTCTATCAGGCGGTATTCATTCCAAACTCAATAACGGTATGTCCAGATCTAAGCGCACTCAGCGGACCTGTTAATACGGTAGATGTATCACCAACTCCAAATTTTGTAACTGTAGATCTCGCTGCAAACGATTGCTTCGAAATTACACCTCAAGGCATTGGAGTCGATAGCCTGACCATTCGCTTTTGCGATGATATGGGCAACTGCGATGAAGCTTACTACATTTTTGATAGTGACTTAGCTACTCCAATAGTTAGCTCCACGGTTTACGATACGGTTCCCGTTCCAGGTGATGTTGTTACCTATTGTATCGACACTTTACAACTACCAGGAACGATAACCAGTGTTACAGATATTTGCGCTGATGGTAGTGAACTGTTTGTAGAATTTACACTCACTGCTCAAACAGTTTGCTTAAAGTATCGAGGCATCGAGGTAGGTGGATCTGACACCAGCTGTGTTGTCGTCTGTGATGATTTAGGTTTTTGTGATACCACTACAGTTATCGTTACTACGATTGCTCCAAATGAGTACCCAGATCGAAATCTCAACTTTACAATTGCGAAAGGCAGCTCTTCAACTGCTACTCTTGACCTAAGCGATCTGTTAGATCCTGCTGAGAGTGTCTCTAACACTTGTCCTAACTTATCTGGAACATTTGTTCAATACACCGTCAGAACTTCAAGTTACATCGTCCAATTTGATGGACTAGAAGTGGGTGTAGAAAGGGCCTGTATTGATGTGCTTGATACTGGTGGACGAAAACAGCGCTTCAACCTTACCGTAAATGTTATTGAAGCTAATGCAGCTGCTGATACTTTGCGTATTCGAAATGGTGACACACGCCTCTGGTGCTTTGGCCCTTATGAATTATCAGGCGAGCCTACTGTTTTGACAGATGAATGCCCTGCTACTGACCAGTTCGTTGATTTAATTTCAACAGGTACTGTTACCTGCGTAGAGATAGACGCATTTGCACTAGGTACACAGAACCTTTGTATGACGCTTTGTGATGCAGAAGGATTCTGTGATATCGTCAACCTAGTAGTTGAGGTACTTCCAAATAACGATGATCGCCTTCCTACGGCAATGGATGACCTGTTCATTGTTGATCCGTTGAATAGCAACGTGGTGACACCGCTTCAAAATGATTCGAGTATTGATCCAATTACGTTCGCTGCAATTGTATCTGGTCCTCTTCATGGGGTTGCAAATTTCAATGCTGACTTTACACTCAACTATTCATTGAATGGTGCACCATGTGCAAATGATTCACTGATTTATGAGATCTGCAATAATTTCGGTTGTGACCAAGCCACAGTTGTTTTCAATAATAATTGTGATGGAATAGATAATAAGCCTGCAATTATTGTTCGTAACGGTTTCTCTCCAAACTTTGATGGAATAAACGATACTTGGACGATTACCAATATCGAATTCTACCCAAATAGTATCGTTAGGATCTATAACCGTTGGGGTACTCAGGTTCTTGAGGCGGAGGGCTACGACAACACTTGGGATGGCACCTTCGGTGATACTCCGTTGCCTGATGGCACCTACTTTTTCTCAGCTGATTTGAATGAAGCTGGAAAGGAACCTGTCGCCGGTTATGTACAACTAACAAGGTAAAAATTACCCTTTTCGTACGTATTAGCACAGTATTTGCAAACTCTCGGCTAGGGCCTAGAAAACAAAGCCTACAAACACGCCGCAACAGAAGGCTTCAAACCTTCTCATAAACTTAGAGTCTAATGACAAATTTGATCAAACTCGTAACAACCACTTCGCTGGTTTTTTGCCTTGCTGCTTCAGCATTAGCACAGCAGGATGCGATGTTTACAAAATATATCTTCAATTCCTTAACGTACAACCCTGCCTATGCGGGTTCTAAGGACTTTGCGAGTTTTGGTGCATTGCACCGCTCACAATGGGTTGGAATTGAAGGTGCCCCAACAACACAAACGTTTACTGCACATACACCACTCAAGAACGAACGTGTGGGCGTAGGTTTTGCGATGAGCAATGACGTAATCGGTCCGACAAATACTTTCGGAGCAAATTTCTCATACGCTTATCGTATTCCTGTTGGAGATGGTCTTCGTCTTTCTGTCGGAATGCAAGGAGGCATTGAAAATTGGAGTGCCGACTGGGGTGAATTGAATATTGAAAATCCCGATCCTTCATTTGATATGAATCCTAACCGGTGGTTGCCCAACTTCGGTGCAGGCGTTTTCTTATTTAGCGAACGTTTCTACGCAGGCCTATCTAGTCCGAACCTTGTTGAATACGACTTACGTCAAAACAACGATCCAAACGTAGAACTCTACTCTCGTACATATCGTCACTACTACATGGCAGTTGGTGCTGCCTTCCCAGTAAAGGGAGATGATATCATTTTTAAGCCTAGTCTTCTTGTCAAAAATGTTGGACTATTCAGTTCACTTCGTAAAGAAGATATCGCTAAGACGATTGGTGCTCCAACCGAAATGGATATTGATGCAAGCTTTTTGTTCTACAATACTTTTTGGGTAGGTGCAAGTTTCCGTACTGCTCTTGAAGCATTCGATGGTCGTTCTTCTTTCGACTCAGCTGACGTTTGGTTCAGTATTAATCTTGATAATGGACTTCGCGTTGGTGGAGCTTATGATTATCCACTTACAGCGCTCAATAAATCTACCTCTGGTGCATTTGAGCTTATGCTAGGATACGAGATGAACTTCCTCACGAAGCGTATCGTCACACCACGTTACTTCTAATACTTCTATCTGTACTGTCTTCTTGACAGTACTTTTTGATAATTACCTCCTTCTGCTTTCGCCAAAACCGGTAACTGTACCGACCAACGTGATTGCCAATTTAATTGCAATGAAGCTGATTTCTACACGCCTTTGCCTTTTCCTCGCGCTTGTTTTCGCGTTCTCTGCAGCTTTTGCTCAGAGTTCTTCAATCAAGCGTGCTCAACGTAGCATGGAGGACCTTAATTATACTGAAGCAATTCAGCAGTATACTCAGATACTCGAAAAGAGTGATGATCCTACTGCAAAGATTAAGCTTGCAGAAGCTTATCGTAAAACCAATGATGCAGTAAATGCTGAATATTGGTACGGTCAAGTTGTACGACTTCCAGAAAGCAAGCCTGTACATAAACTGTACTATGGCCAAGCGCTGCAGCGCAACGGAAAGTGCGATCAAGCCAAAGAATGGTTTGCACTCTTCATCCAAGAGCAACCAGATGACCTTCGCGGTCAATACTTAAGCCGTGCATGTGACTACGAGCAAGAATTGCTTACAAAGTCAATCAGTACCTACGAAGTACAACACCTTGATTTTAACTCTGGTCTTGATGACTTTGGAGCTACACCTTACCAGAACGGTTTACTTTTCGCTTCTGACCGAAGCCAAGGAGTAGCGGTGAAGCGTGATCACGCTTGGACAGGTAATCCTTTCCTAGAGTTGTTCTATGTAGAAACACGTCAAACAGATAAGGAAGATCCATTAAGTACTGTTTACGGACGCCCTGATAAGTTCAGTAAGAATTTCAATTCTAAGTATCACGATGCCGCAGTAACGTTTACTGAGGATAGTAAGACCATGTTCTTTACCCGTAATAATTTTAAAGACGGAAAGATTGGCAAGAGTGATGATGGAATTATCAAACTAAAAGTATTCTACGCAGATAAAAGCGGCGAAGATGGATGGGGAGAATTACAAAGCCTTCCATTTAACTCTGACGAGTATTCAGTATTGCACCCTGCTCTAAGCAAAAGTGGTGAGCGTCTCTACTTCGCAAGCGATATGCCAGGAGGTTTCGGAGGCATGGATGTTTACTATTCTGAAAAAGATAATGGACGTTGGGGACCACCAATTAATCTCGGTCCTGTAGTAAATACGGAAGGTCACGAGGCATTCCCATATTCTGCAGCAGATGGACGTATTTATTTCTCATCTGATGGACATATCGGATTGGGTGGTTATGACATCTTTTACACAACTGAAAAAGGACCTGCAGATTTTGCGCAACCTGAAAACTTAGGTGCACCGATGAACTCCATCTCTGATGATCACTCAATCATGGTTATGGAAGACGGTAACTTCGGTTACTTCTCTAGTAACCGTACTGGTGGTGCAGGACTTGATGATATCTACAGCTTTACTCGATCAGGTGTTCCTGTAGA
This sequence comes from uncultured Saprospiraceae bacterium, assembly GCA_937924035.1. GTDB lineage: Bacteria > Bacteroidota > Bacteroidia > Chitinophagales > Saprospiraceae > CALDTK01. The sequence goes on from CALDTK010000246.1 coordinate 21,327, forward strand.
AGTACTTGTTATCGATGCGGATACACGTCTTCCAATTGAAGGAGCTACCGTTCTTAATGCATGTACTGCTGGAACAACCGTCACCGATGTAAATGGTATTGCACTCGCTGACATGGGAGAAGATGAGGAATGCGAGTTCACTGCAAGTGCTGAGCGTTACGAAGATGCAAGTAAGAAAGCATCTACATTCAACTTTACTGATTCTAAGATGGTAGTTGAAATTCCACTCAAACCACTGAAGGACTATAGCGTTGAAGGTTTTGTCTATGATGAAAGTACAGGTGAACCTCTCGAAGGTGCTCGTGTAACTCTAACTTCTTCTTGCTCTGAAGAAGCGGAGGAAATTTTAACTGACGCAGCTGGTCGTTATGAGTTTGAACTTGAAACAGGATGCTGTTACACTGTTCGCGGTGTACTAGAGACTTATCTCTCTGACAAAGCGGAGAATATCTGCGCAACAGACACTTCTTCTACCCGCAACTTTATTCATAACTTGTTCTTGCAGCCTACCGTATTTGGTGCTTCAAACACTGACATTGTAGACAATACAGGAACATCAGATCCTGTAACATCTCGTCCAGATCAAGATCCGAACGCTCGTATCTATCAAGATCCAGCCACAGGAATTTGGATCGATAGTCAAACAGGACGACCTGCCAACGGAAGCATTCTCGGACGTACCTACAAGGACGGTCAAATGGTTGACGGTGCCGGGAAGTTTGTAAAAGGTATCTCTCCAGTCGCTGCTGGCGATGCGATTCCTTACTTGCTTCACATCTACTATGATTTCAACAAGGCTACAATCCGTAAGGAGGCTCGCCCAGAATTAGAATCACTTTATGCCATGATGACGGATAACCCACAGGTTATCATCGAAATTGCATCTCACACAGATGCGCGTGGTACAGACGATTATAACCTTCGTCTTTCTCAGCGTCGTGCTGAATCAGTAGTACGATACCTTGTTCAGCGCGGAATCGATCGAGATCGTATGGTTCCTCGTGGATATGGTGAGACACTACCTGTAAACGCTTGTAATAACGGTGTTCCATGTTCAGAGCGTGAGCACCAATTTAACCGCCGTACGGAGTTCCGTGTACTCGGATGTACAGACTGCGACGATAAAGGAAAGTCATCTCTTCCGAAGACAGATGTTCAGGTTAGCCCTTGTAAAAGCTGTCCTTTCTAGTCTTCAAGACTCTATAGGTACGCCAGTATCTGGCGGTTCGAAAACCGGTCTCAGCATATACGTTGAGACCGGTTTTTTGCGTTCGCGGTTTACCCTCTTTATGCGTGTATAAACGTATTAACTTAGTGCCGCGAACTACAAACACTATGAACCGACTAATCATCAGCTGCTTTGCGATCATTGCCTTGGGCTTTGGATCGACTTTGCATGCACAAGGCTATCTGCGAAAAGCAGATAAACAGTTTGAACTTGGCGACTTTGCTGAGTCTATTCCTGGTTTCGAGCGCTATTTGCGTAAGAATCCAACGGCGACCACTCAACTTGCGCGCCTTGCACATGCTTTACGCATGACCAATAAGCCTGAAGCGGCTGCAGCCCAGTATCAGGTTTTGGCGAAAGCTGAACCTAATAATCCGGACTACGCCTACTTGTCTGCGCTCTCCCTCATGGAAGCTGGACAATATGGACCAGCCGTTTTGCAACTAGCAGAAGCAGCTGTTCTCGGACACCCAGGAGTGGAAGCATTAGCCGATCGACTCTCATATGCACAAGCACATGTCTCAGAGCCTAGCTCATGGAGAATTAGCAATGAGTTCGTCAACACAGCAGGCGATGAATATGCTGCACAACCCTTTGGAGATTTTACCGTCTTTGCAAGCGATCGTGAAGGATCTCCTGCAAAGCTATTTTTAAGTAGCCGCGACGACAATAACTTTTTAAGAATTCCACGCCCTGTACACAAGGTGTTGACGGACCAAGTTCGTGACGCACCTGTAGCGTACAGCCCAAGTGGCGAACTCGTAGCCTTCACACGAAACAACTTCAAGCAAGGGGAGCGGTTTATTCCTGACGCGGGCTGGGAGTTGAGTCTCCTCTTAGGAATCTCAAACGATGAGGGAGACTTCCAAGCTGGAAAGCCATTCATACACAATGGGCCAGGCTTCAACACTGGCTTTCCAGCCTTTTCTCCAAATGGAGAATCACTCTACTTCGCAAGTGATCGCCCCGGTGTATATGGATGATACGACCTCTATGTTTCAAAAAGAACAGCTAGCGGCTGGGGAGTTCCTCAGAATCTTGGTGAAGCCGTAAATTCTCCTGGAAACGAAATCTCTCCATTTGCAGTAGGAAATTCAATCTACTTTTCAAGCGACTATTTACCTGGCTACGGAGGAATGGACATTTACAGGGCCGACCTCATGGGGACAACCATTTCAACCGTTGTGAACATGGGTAATGGTGTAAACAGCCCTGCGGATGATGCTGGCTTTACAATGAGCGAGGATGGACAGTGGTCATATTTTCACAGTAACCGTGCTGGAGGTAAAGGCAACTTAGATCTATATCGCGGTATGCGTAACGGCAAAGCTGTAACACTAGCTGTCGTTGACGGTAAAACAGGTTCTCCTATTCCAAACGCTGTGCTTGATTTTTCAAGCTGTGGGCAAGGCAACTTCTTGACAGGAGTAGATGGAGAGTATACTTTCAGAGCAGTCTCAACATTGGATTGTCGACCTACCGTGCACAAGAGCGGATATAACGCGAAGGAATTTAGCATTCGAGCGTCTGCACTCACGGAGAACCAGCGCGTTGAAATCAAACTCAATCCGGAGGACAAGATTAGTATTTACGAAGGTAAAGTCCTCAATGCACGAACTGGTGATGTAATCCCTAGAGCTACTGTTACAGCACAACAAATCGATGGACCGTTTACGAGTCAAGCGACTACAAACGACAAAGGTTGGTATGAGCTTAAACTCGAACGAGCAAGTGAATACACCATTTCTTACAGCAAGTCTGGCATGGCTGACATTAATAGAGAAGTGAGTACGTACGATGCTGATGGAGGCGGAATTCTCAGCAGTTTTGCAATGTTCCCTGATCAAAGTGTTGCTAGTGCTGGTGGTCGAGAAATGACGCCTTTTAAAGGATTTGATACAGCTCCTAGCGAGTATGATGCACCTGGTTCGTCATCATCTTCTTCTAGAACCTCGACTACCTACAGTTCTTCTAGCCCTACTTCTGAGTATCGCACCATTAGCGGATCAATAGAAACAGGTTTTGCGGTTCAAGTCGCGGCATTGGCTCAAACGGTTACAGACATTAGCGAGTACCAGCAAAAACTAGGCGATTTGGGACAAGTGTATGGTAAGCGTGAAAACGGAGTTCTTCGTATCCGAATAGGGCCTTTTTCTTCTCGTTCGGAAGCATCAAGAATATTGCCGCAAGCAAAAAATCTAGGTTTTTCTGATGCATATATTGCAAAAGAAGATGGAGGTTCTGCTATTGGAATTGATAGAGTTGAACGCGTTTCTACGCCCACTCCTAAGCCAGCGCCAGCACCTCGTCGTGTTTCAACGCCGAGACCAACCCAGCCTGCTGTAGCTCCTGTTGCGGCACCTTCTGCACCATCTGCAGGTGCTTACCTTATTCGTCTTGCTACCTATGGCAATTACAGCAATTTCGACGCTGCTAAAGTTGCTAACCTAGGTACATTGACTACTCGTCAACGAGGAGAGTACACCGTTGTTTTAGTTCAAGGATTTGGATCTGTAGAAGATGCAAAAGCTAAAATATCTGCAGCGAAGTCTGCAGGCTTCTCGGATGCTCACGTTGTCTATGAAGAGAACGACGGTACATTGAAGAAAGTACGCTAAAAGGCTAGGATTCCAGCCTGGTGAAGCGTTGAAGTAAAGCGAAGACAGTAACCTGCTGTCTTCGCTTTCTTTGTTTTATGCTTGCTGCTTTTACGCACGTTGACGATCCAAAGAGGTCCTTCTCTGTCAATGAGGACACTTGCAGCATGCAGACTTAAAGGAGGCAATTTGGCTTCCGCTAAAACCCTTTTTGCAGCTTTAGACCCTCCATCGGAAATAGACAAGCTATCGTTTTTACTTAATGTCCTCCAAGAAAGCTCTTCCAGTGAAGAAACCCAAAGTTCGTTCGCATTAAGCGATTCTGAAAAGGAGGCAGATTCAATGACCTCCATCATTCCTACGGGAGACTTAAACTTACCTACTGTATCAAGCTTGAGGTGAAATTCCTCAAAAGGGATAGTGCTTTCAAGGTGAAGGGTAGTACCACTTATGACCAATTGAACATCTTCTGCTCGATTCAAAAACAACCGTTTTTGGTCTTTCGCGTCGAGCACAGCATATTCTATCGCTGCAATGGTTTCTGATGAGAAGCTATGCTTCCTCAGAAGCTCATGAAGGAAATAGGAAAGCCCCTGAACTGATGCTAACTTTTTTTGGTCAAGCGCGTGTGGCCATTTAGAAGACCTGAGTAGGTCTACTTTTTCGCGTACCATCCTCTCTGCAAAAGAAAGAAGTTGTTGTTGTTGCTGAGCTGACTTTCCTACGTTTTGGCGAAAGCCCTCAAAAAGCTGTTCTCCCAACGGAGCGAAATGATGCCTGACTCGATTCCTTAAATACTGATCACTCGCATTACTTGCATCTTCCCTGAATTCTACCTCGTGGGTTTTGGCGTAAGCAGTCAACTCAGTCTTAGAAAAAGGAAGTAAGGGCCTAAGTCTGGTTGCTCCGACTTGAGCAATACCAGCTAAGGCTTTGGGACCTCCGCCACGTGCAAGTTGCAGCAGAACAGTTTCTACTTGGTCGTCTGCATGATGTGCCGTGCATAGAAGAGGATACTCTTCACTCAGCGACTTAAAGAAATCGTAGCGTACAGCTCGTGCGGCTGCTTGCAAACCCGCACTATCCTTTGAAATTGAATGATCAGCAAGCACATGTAATGGCACCCGGTGTGCTTTAGCGACTTGTCTTATCAGGGCTTCGTCTAGATTACTCTCTTCGTCACGTAGGTGGTAATTGACATGCGCTACAGCATGTGTGTGTCCAGACTTGCGCAACAGGTCCCAGAGCACCATAGAGTCCAGCCCTCCCGACACAGCTAAGAGAACAGGGCGAGTACCTGCGTGCATTTTCAAGAATGCCTTTAGCCAATCGGATGTTAATGTTGGATGTGGTGAAGATTGCATTGACAACGATGGTCTAGACCTCGTAAATTCGTAGCACAAATGTAGACTATGCGACTTGAGGTTCTATTGATAAGTACGGCGTTTCTTCTTTTCTCTGCCTGTGGTCCTGATAAGAAGGTAACCAGTACAGAAGAAAATTCATCAACGACAGCTGCTGAAGTGACGATTCCTCCTTCAAGTGGGGCTATCGAAATGAACGATGTTACCCGAAACCTTATCGATGGCTTGTGGTACGCATCAAACGTGTTTGAACGTATTCCGACGCCTCGTTATCAAGCGCAAAAAGGTCGCTACTATAATTTTGAAGCAAACGGAGATTACGCGCTCTTCAATCCAGACGGTACACTGTTTCATTTTGGAAAGTGGCGCTACAAGCCCGGTGATGGAGATCGTAATTATATTTCTATTGATGCCGCAGATCCTCAGTACAACAACCAGTGGAAAGTGATCATGTCAAAAGAGGACGCGATTTTTGTGGGTACGGCTACATTTGATAACCCTGGAGTACAGCAACGAATGGAAAAACTCACGAGTTTGCCTGCATCAGCCATCAAAGTTGAGTAATCCAAAGGAGCAATCAAAAGGAGAGGAAGTGGAGGTGAAAACTAATCGTCCTTTCAATACTCCGGCGTGGGTTTCAACCACGAATATTTACGAAGTAAACATTCGTCAGTACACCCCAGAGGGCACGTTCAAGGCTTTTAGGAAGCACCTTAGTAGGCTCGCAGAAATGGGCGTTGGGGTGATTTGGTTTATGCCTATTTATCCGATAAGTGAACTGAACCGCAAAGGATCATTAGGCAGCTATTATGCTAGTTCAGACTTCAAACAGGTTAATCCTGAATTTGGAACGCTTGCCGAGTTTAAGTCGCTTGTAGATGAGATTCACGACTTAGGAATGCACGTTATTCTTGATTGGACGGCCAATCATACCGGTTGGGACCATCCTTGGGTGACGCAGCATCCGGAATACTACATCAAACGAAAAGGGACGGATACCATACGACACGCTTTTAATCCTCAAGATGGGGCAGAAACGGATTGGTATGACATCGCGCAACTCGATTATTCCAATCCAGCGCTCACTCCGGTCATGATCGAAGAGATGAGGTTTTGGCGAAAGCAGTGCAATATTGATGGCTTTCGATGTGATGTGGCTGGCTTTGTGCCACTACACTTTTGGCACGCTGCTCGACCCATTTTAGAAATGGATGGACCACTGTTCATGCTTGCTGAGTGGGGTAGTGAGCCACTTCATTTTGAAGCAGCTTTTGATGCGAATTACGGCATGGAATTTCACCACTTACTCAATGCGCTTGCAATAGGAGAAGCTGGGGTGGCGGATGTATGGGCGTATCAAGAAAGAGATATTGCATTGTATCCTGAGCATGCAATCCACCTGAACTTCACGAGTAATCACGATGAAAATTCGTGGAATGGGACAGAATTTGAACGCATGGGGGCACTCGCAGATGCCCTCTGGGTAGTATGTGCGACTTTCGACGGAATGCCGCTGGTATATGCTGGCCAGGAGGAGCCGTTATTTGAGCGACTCTTGTTTTTTGAAAAGGACGACATCCAATTTTCGGCTTTCGCCAAAACCAGTTTTTTCAAGATGCTCCTCAAAGCACGAAGGAAGGGAGGTCCGCTCGAGGCTGGTACTTCTATCAATCGGGCTCAACGGATAGAACTCCTTGAGCCAAACGAAAAGATCTTGGCCTATCAGCGTAAAAGTGACAATGGTACGTTAATGGTGCTCGTCAATACCGATGAAGAAGCGCAATCTGTCTTTCCTTTAGGAGTAAAAGAGGGGATCTATACAGACCTCTATGCTAATAAGTTCGTTGTTGACTACAAACCTGGTAAATCAAGTTTTCTTTTGCAGCCATACGGTTATCTTGTGTTAGCGACGTTATAGTTTTTGTATGCAACTTCTACTCTCATATTTACGCATTGGTCTGTTAGCAATACTCACGGTTGTTGGTGTGGCATCTGTTGATGCACAAACTTCATCTGAATCTGCTGAATTTGAGGGCTCTTGGACAGGTATCATTACTCAAGTTGATGGTTCCACGATTCGCTATTTTGATATGGAATTGACGGTCTCTCCAGAAATGGGAAGTGATAGTACTTATAGCGTCTCAACTCATGTTATGGATGGTGAATACCATGCATACATCGTAGGTCAAGCGATGAAAGGAAGCGAGGATCAGCTCCTTATTGCTGAGAGTGAGATCATTCGTTCTGACTCAATTCCAGGCATGGAATGGTGTGTGAAGCGCTATGAGCTCAAGAAGAAAATGAAAGACGGAGAACTCCACTTGCTCGGCGTCTGGGGAGGAGATACAAGTTTTGGGGAGTGTATTCCGGGTGATATGGATTTGGTTCGACAAGTGAT
>CALDTK010000247.1 GCA_937924035.1 uncultured Saprospiraceae bacterium
TGTCTCATTCAGCGTTCCAGTGTCCCTGGACGTATCGAGGTAGATGGTGCGGTATTCCGCTGTACTGTCCGGTACGGGAGGACGTTCAATGCACAACCGAATATGAATTTTGGCGAGTGTTACAAAACGTGTTCGCGAGACCTCGTGTAGAGCTTCCAGATACGGCGTCCGTCACTGTACATACAGAAACATCAGGTCAGTTTCTCTGTAATGTTAGGCTGCCCGACGACGCATTTCTTGGCCATGGTCTTCTTGTGCCATGTGCTGGTCATGGTGCTCAGAAGGCTGCGTAAATTTTGGAAAGCCCGATGTCACGACAGACGCCGGGCTTTTTGCTATTCTAGTGGCCATGCAATACATTCCCATTAAAACTCGCATCTTGCATCCTCCTCAGGACGATCTGTTTGCTGTGCTGGATGAATGTCTGGCTGATGTACAAGAGAAAGACGTGCTGGTTATTTCCTCAAAAATAGTTTCAATACACGAGGGAAACTGTTTGCCAGCTGCAACTACAGACAAAAGTCAACTTATAGAACAGGAAGCAGACTTACTAGTTCCACGGGACTATTGGAGTTCACCACTGACAGTCACACGCAACGCGTTCATTGGCACTGCAGGCGTAGACGAGAGTAATGCTAATGGATATCTGGTCCTTTTACCAAAAGATTCGTTTGCGAGTGCCAAGACTATTTATGAATATATAAAGACTCGATTTGGGATAGAGCAATGTGGCGTAGTAGTGACAGATAGCCATTCGACACCGCTGCGCCGTGGGGCGATTGGTGTCGCTATTGGTTGGTGGGGAATCGAACCGACAATCGATCATGTCGGAGAAGAAGATCTGTTTGGCCGCGAGTTAAAAGTTGAGGTGAGTAACCTGGTAGACGGCATCGCTGCAGGCGCAACGGTTGTGATGGGCGAAACTGTAGAGTGTCAGCCGGTTGTGATAGCGCGTGACATACCGAACCTGTCTTTTGCTGAAACCGACACTAAAGATCAATTGTTTGTTTCGTTTAATGAAGACACTTTCCGGGTGTTGTACGAACTTTTTTTAAATTGAATAAAGTGTTATCATTATTTTAATGAAAACAGTATATGTTGGTATGGCACTCACAGACGCCCCGGAAGAATTTCGAGGGATGTTCCAAAATGAATTAAAAGATGCCTTGCGCACTCTCCCAGATGTTGAGGTGCTTGATTTTATTGGACTAGAGAATGGTACTGAGATTGATGTCTACGAGTACGATCGGAAATGTACAGAAGAATGTGATCTGATGGTGGCAGTGTGTGATCATGCGTCTTTGGGATTAGGTATGGAAATCGCATTTCGACAAACTTCAGGAAAGCCGCTCTGTATATTTGCAAAGGAGGATGCAAAAGTGACACGTATGGTGACCGGTATGGCAGCGAAAGAGGACTGCCGGTTTGTACGATATCAAAGTGTCGACGATATTATCCAGGTAGTTTCAGCTGAATTAGAGAAAATGTCTAACTAACTGTCCGTTTAAAATCAACCCATTCAAATTGTAAATTTTTATGAAGCTGGATTTGTGAACGATTTACTTCGGTAAAGTCAGATTCAAATTCTGGGAAAAAAGTGTCCCCGGGTAAATCATCGTGAAAAATCGTGATGTGAAGATTGTCGACGAAGGGAAGTGCTTGACGGTAAAGTTCGCTTCCACCACCAATGTGAATTTCTGAGGGTTTTTCTTGTGCGGCTTGTGCAAACGCTTCTTCTAAGCTGTGAACGACTGTGATACCGTCATGCTTGTATTTCTGATCTCGAGTCACCACGATGCTCAGGCGATTTGGCAGAGGTTTACCTAAAATATCTATAATAGATTCAAATGTTTTTCTACCCAGTATGACGGGCTTGTGTAACGTAAGTTCTTTGAAGCGACGCATGTCAGCTGGAACATGCCACAGCAAGTTGTTTTTGTGGCCGATCACACGGGTTTTGCTACCCATGCTAGCGACGATTGCGACAGGAATATTTTTGTACATTCGTTATTTTCTTTATTCTGAAACCGCGTGCTCAGTTTTCAGGGTTTTTATGTCACCGCTGAGCACAAGTTCAATTTCGTCTTTCTTGTCCGGTTCACCCTTTTCAATAACGTCTTTTCTGTGCCAACGGCTCTGTCTGGCGTCGACGGCGTGACTTAGGTCTTCGAATACTATTTGACAGAATCGTTCGCCGGGATACAGACGAATGATCTGTGACGCGGTATTGTTGCGTACAGGAAGTGTTAGCATGCCTTCGTAGCCAGAGTCAATGATTCCGGTCAGATCGACTGATAAGCCCTTTCGATTGACGGATGAACGTGGATATAAAATGGCCATCAAATCTTTAGGGATCTTTACGCTCTCAAGAGAAGAAACAAGGATGTGTTCATTAGGAAGCAGTTCAAAATACTGACCTTGTTCTAGTTCGATCACATCAAAATATTCTGGACCATGATTACGTAGTGGATCAATTCGTAACGCTTCGCGACCGGACTTGGTTATGATGTATTGCTTTGGCAACATGAACGTAAAGCCGAGACGAAGGTCAACCGAGTGGGCTTGTAGTTGAAATGTGTCGACATTGGGTTCGATTGCGAGGTCTCCGTTTTTGATCCGTGAGAGGATTTCTGTTTGTGTGAGTACTGACATGGGAAGTGTGCGTTATAAAACTATTTTTAATCCTTTGATGGCTGCTTGAGGAGTGTATTGTTGCGTGAGGTTTTCGATGATTTCTTTTACGACAGCGTGGTCTTTTTTCTCTGCTCGTGCAAATGTATCTTTAGGAATTTGCAGGTCAATAGGAGCGTGTTCGCAGGTGCGATTGAGCATCTCTCGGGCGCCATCATAATGGATGTCATAAATATGCGCGTTTGAAATAGTGTGTGTATAAATTCCAGGGGCGACATTTAGACGTTTGGCCAGAATATGTTGCAATAATGCAAAGCCAGCCACGTCCGCCGGATTGCCAAGAATCATATCGTTGCTACGAACAATATTGTGTAAGTGCAATCGACCACCAATGATGTTAGCTGTAAATCCAAACGGGCAAGGTACGTTTGCTCTTTTCATTCCTCCGAGTCCATCACTGCCGGGATCCCACGCCAAGACAACGCCGTGACGGGAACTTGGTTCTCGTTCGAGTAGTGTGATCAAGTCTCCAAGTTGGTCACGTCCAAAATGTTTTCGCCAACGGTACCCATAGGCAACAGTGAGCGTGTCCCCGGGATTAGTAAAATCGTCCCAGATTTTTGTGTACTCACGAAGGAAATCACCAGGTTTGCGCAAGCCGGCGATAAACCATACTTGTTCAGCGACGAACATTTTAATAGGTACTTTGCGGAGTGATAAGAGCGGGAAGCCGTCTTTTTCTAGATCGATATTAAAGGTGACTCCGGGCAAGCTCATGGTGGCGTGGCCAGTGCGCTCGTTTACTTCCTCGATACCGTTGTCGAGTATGTTGCGAATGGCGTTTTGATAGACGATGTCGTAGCCACTGGTTTGTTGCATAAAAGCATTGTACTAATACGCACGAAAACTATCAACTGAAACCTGTCCTAGAATCTTTTGACGCGGTATACTGACAAAACT
>CALDTK010000248.1 GCA_937924035.1 uncultured Saprospiraceae bacterium
AGAATATTACCTGCATCGTCTGTGATAACGAAATCACGGTTTGTTCCTGATGAATTACCGTCTCGTACTACATCAAATGGTGAGGCTACTCCATCAATACAAATTACAGTATCTGTAGCTCCTGAAACTAATGCAATCGCTCCTCCATCTACTTGCGCCGCTTGACGGACTACAGTGATAAAGTCATCTGAGATCGCTTCACAGAAATCATCTGTTAAGGTTATGATGTCATCTCCAATATTTGGATCACCTAAGCCACGGTAACTCCAGCCCCAGATACGACATGTACCTGCTGGCGCTCCTGACAAATCAAGTGTTGATGTATTCGCTGAATTCGCAAAGCCTAGGATGTCATTATTCTCATCTGTGATGATGTACCAGTAGCTAAGGAAGCCGCCTGTTGTCGTATGCTCTACGTTTACCATCGCATTACCTGCAGTAACTACTGTGTCTGTAGCGCCGCCTACTAGTGTAACCGTCCCTCCATCTGGAACTTCACGGTAAACCGTAATGTAGTCGTCTGATATTGCCTCACAAGCATCATCTGTCAAGGTTGAGATGTTCTCTCCCACAATCGGATCTCCTAAGCCACGGTAGCTCCAGCCCCAAATGCGGCAAGTACCTGTTGGGGCTCCTGACAAATCGAGCGTTGACGTATTCGCCGAATTCGCAAAGCCTAGAATGTTGTTGCTGTCATCGGTAATAATGTACCAGTAGCTTAATGATGTTGCTGCTGTGGTGTGCTCTACATCGAACACGATTTCACCAGCACAACCTATATAGTCGGTCGCTCCTCCTACTAGTGTTACTACACCTCCATCTGGTGATTGACGAACCACAGTGATCGCATTTGAAAGATCAAACGTTCCTACAAGATCACTTAGATTATTTCCAGTAGCTAAATTCTGGAGACCATTCTCGTAAGCGAGGTACCAGATCTCACAAGTGCCAACTCCAGCACCTTCTAGATCAAACGGTCCGTTATGTGGTGGTAGCGCAAGAATATTACCCGCATCGTCTGTGATAACGAAATCACGGTTTGTTCCCGATGAATTACCGTCTCGTACTACATCAAATGGTGAGGCTACTCCATCAATACAAATTACAGTATCCGTAGCTCCTGAAACTAATGAAATCGCTCCACCATCTACAGTTACGGGTGAATTTAATAATGAAGGGTCAGGTGTTCCAACTGTTGGCGCTAAGTTGGTATAAGTTAAGGTAGAAGGTGGCGCTCCTTGTGCCTGTATAGATCCCGCTCCAGTCGGAGCCGGCAAAAAGCTATTTGCCATCCAAATTCCTGCATTCACTGCTACCGAAGACCTAACGTGACCACTTGAGCCGTATTCAACATAAGAAGTGATAGCTGAGCTACTACCAAAACTATTTGTTGAGTAAAGCCCAAGTTCCCCATCAACTGCATCGAAGCCATTAAAATTGGAAACTACCGCAGTCTCGCCTGGTGCTAATTGAAGTGACCCAGAATCGAGATTTAGATTTGAAATTTGAGTATATGAAGGAAAGTTACACAACCAATAATTACCAATATTAACCGAATTTGAAGTTGGATTAAAAATCTCGATTTCACCACTCAAGGTTACTTCAGAAATAATTATTCGATTCAATGAAAATTGACCGTGAACTATATTAACAGAGGTAAAGATGGATAAGAGAATAATGGCACTCGATATTAGCTTTCGCCAAATCGCATTATTTCTGGTGGGTTGAAAAATAGAGGTAGAAAACATGAAACTTGTTTTTAGGCATAGGAATAGCCATGAGTACGAACCCGCAACTCTCCCGAAAATCCTGAGAAAATATTCTTATTGCCGATCGTTTGTGATCAGCTTTCATATCCCTATACTCGCTCAATCCCTAAATGGATGCGTCAAAAAAATAAAAAATCAATACTTATTTTCTTCAATCAGAACGCAAGGTTCAACCTACCACTATTGCACATGCACTAAGTATTACGGTCCAATTCAAAAAAATATCTATCAATGCTATTCGATTATTCAATAATAATGTTCCGAAAATGGCAACAAACAGTACTCCTATCTACTTCATTTCACTGTAAATAAAAATAGCCTAGAAATCTCGAAGAATTTCTAGGCTATCCAAAGAGCTATACAAAGCAAATTCCCTACTTCAAATGCAAATTAAATGCTGCGTTAGCGCCAAAGCTCCACACTCGCACTTCCCCATGTCCTACGCCAGTCATAGGAGCATGTACAAACGCTTCTAATTGAACTTGACTAGACTTCGTTAAACCTAATTGGTACCCCAATGAGACTTGAGCCATTCCTAAGAAATGTCGATTTTCATTCACTTCACTCCACTGCCTCCGCAAAGAAGAAACCTGAATGTTTGGAGGAACTTCATCTTGGTTATAATTATAAGAATAATTCTCTTTTAGCATGATGTAATTTAGAATACCACCCCGCAAATAAAAACCACTAGACTTGTTACCATCCCAGTAATATGTTGCTTCTAGTGGAATCTCGAGCACCTTGCAAAGGGCCTCAATACGACTTGGAGAAACGCCACCAAACCAGTTATTTTGCTTTGTTCTATAGCCTTCACCATTCGTGATGTAACAAAGATTATTAATATTCACACCTGAACTGAGTGCCCAATTTTCATTCACAGAATAACCAATTCCAAGCCCGTACCTTGACCTAGCCATACCTACACCCGATTGATCAGTAACTCCGTATACATTTCCGACAAATGCTCGCACTGAAATACGAGACAACAATTCGTTTGTCGTAGATTCTGAAGTACTAGGTGATGGCGCCCTTATCATCAAAACGGCTTGTTCCGTCGGCGAAACAACATTTACCTTTTCAAGATTTCTAGCAGAAAGTAAGGAGACATTGAACTGATCTTCTTCGTTGCTTAATGACTCTTCTACCAATTCTATTGAGCTCTTACTACCAGACGGCTTTGCTGATAAGGGAGTATTAACAGAATATGCTTCATTATTAAGCTCTATTTGAATAGTATTTAAAGCTTGTGTTGGGACTGCAGCATTTTCAATATTCATCAACGGTGAAATTAATCCTCCAGATTTATGAATATCTACTTCATCTACAAATTCGACATCGCGAATAACTTCCTGCGTAGATTCTTTAATTTCATCACCACCCTGTTCTACTATATCCTCTAAAAAAGTACTTTTGACTGGTTTAAACTTTCCCTCAAAACCAACAGCATCATCCACTTTATAGTCATGAGAAATAGAAGATTTTTCTATTTCGTTTTCATCGATTCGAATTAGACCAGCTGTGTCATTAGAGACATTATAAGCTTCTCCTGAAGTGTCCATTCCAATGAAAAAGTACAAGCCCGCGGTTAAAATCAGCCCCACAGCAGTAAAAAGCAAGGCTATAGGTAATCGTCGCCTCTTACGTTCAACTTCTAACATAGCCTCCATTTGGCCCCAAGCCTCAGGATTATATGTAAAATCAAACTGCTTTGCACCTTCTTGGAAAAGCTTGTCCGTTAAATCTTCAGGAAATTCAGACATTGGATTGTAATTGTAAGATGACCATTGCTTGGAGCTTCTTTCTTGCTCTTAAGAGGTTTGATTTTGAAGTACTCACAGAAATACCTAGAGCTTGAGCAATCTCTTCGTGTTTAAATCCGTCGATCACGTACATATTAAATACGGCCCTATAAGAAGTTGATAAAGATTGAACTAGGCCAACCAACTCTTTGTAACCAATCTGGCTAAGAATATTTTCACGGTCGGGATAATCTCTTTCCGTTTCCATCGTGGTCTCTTGATTTGCACGTCGCTCATTTTTTGAAATTTGAGTCAATGCAGTATTCACCACAATTCTTCTGAACCATGGCTTGAAAGGTTTAGACGAATCAAAACTTTTCAGATTCTTAAAAACTTTCATAAAACCGTCATTCACTACGGAGATTGCATCTGCCTCATTCTGCATGTACCTTATTGATACACTCATCCCGTAAGGATAGTATAAGCGATAAAGCTCATGCTGACTAGTTCGATCCCACTTTGCACAGCCCTTAAGCAGTGCTAGCAGATTCTCTTTGTTTTCGGGGAGCATGCCCTGGAAGTTTTCAATTGTTACTACCCCGTACCAAGCCCAACTGACATTGGTTGCGTCAGCCACAAAAGAAATTCCTCTGTTCAAGCAGAGGAATCCCACCAAATCATAGAAAGTTTTTCCTTCGACACACTAATAGACTCCCAACAAAACGACGGTTTTTAATTGCACGTACTCACATGATACCCCCACTTCGTATACGAAGTCACCCATTACGTCCAAAAGCAGAAACCACCTTAATCGCATCAAAATCAATTACTTAAGAGCTAGATGCTCGAACGCCAAAGAACAGAAAGATAGAGTAATAGCTTTTGTTATTCGGAAGCTAATCACCATCACCTTCTCGTAAGTCTCCGCCTGCGACTTTCAAAATGTAGCGGCCGTCTGAGTTAACATCTCGGACTGCCTGCTTTCCAATACTCCCGATCACAACCATGGCAGTACTCACCACCGCTGCGACAATCATGAAGCTTTTCTGTTCATTTCTTGCGCGCTTAGAAAAAGCTGTGAATCCCCCAAGTATTGCAAGGTTGGCTATTCCTTGACCCTGTAAATACTCACGTAGGCCTGCCCCTCGCTTTCGGTGCCTAACTGCAGCGATGTTACTGATCGAAAGAATAATATCATCGATCCTGATCGTCTGGGATTCAGGGAATAGATCAATGATTCTGGCAGAAAAAAACTCTTCCTCGCCATTTAGTCTCCACTCGATTTCTTGGCCTTTCGTAAAACGATACGTCTTACCTTCTGAAGGACCTTGTAAGAGTAAGTATGGCTGCTGTTGAGATAGCGCCGAAACGGCTAAGCCACACATAAAAACCAAAGTAAATATCCAGCGATTTACTTGAAAAAATCGGGGTCTAATCGACGTAGTAATTTGCGCCATGCTTGGTTTATCTCTTTTTGAGTGGGAAGTTCTCTGCCAGTAAAGATGAGCATGCCTTCGAGGTATTGGTCTCGGTGATCTAGCCAATTGTAAAGCACACTTTTGGTTAAACGATGCGACTCGCGCATTCGCCGCTTGACATGGTTACGATCGGGTGCACGTTTGAAATTTCGTTTAGAGGCGACGAAAGCCATTTTAGCTGGCGCATCCTGACTTTCAGTTCTAGGTTGAAGTCGATAAACTAGCCGCAATGGATAAGCTTTTACCGAAGGGGCTCCTGCGAACAACTCGCCTATCGCCTTGCGAGATTTCAGTCTTTCGCTTGCGCTAAAACTAAAATCAAACAAAATATTTTGATTTTTATCGGTCAAAACGTGGAATAGCTATTTCGTGCAAGTCTTAATACAAATTGTTTGGTCGAAATGAAAAATTTAGCGCAGAGCATTCCTCCCATTCCAAGAACGCAGCTGAAAGTTGCTACATCGATTCGAGGTAAAGCTAAGACATCTAGCACCTCCGCAAAGACGAAGAATCGAGGCTCGTCGAAAGAGACATCTCCTAGAATGATAATTGTAGATCGTGATCGAATTGATCAGCGTTCGGCTATTCCTAAGCCCAACGAATCCAAAGCAATTAACCACGGCCTAGACAATTTATCGAAGAGCACTCTCAAAGAATGGCATCCAGAAGAACAACCACGGGAGCGACTCATGAAATACGGGCCACAGGTACTCGCTACGAGCGAATTAATAGCGATTCTTCTGCGCTCAGGTACTAAAACAGCAACAGCAGTCGACGTCGCGCGCAACCTCCTACTCAGCAACAACGGTCACCTGCGAGAACTAGCCAGTAAAGATTGGCGAACGCTAGAAAAAACCCATGGAATAGGTTCGGTCAAGGCAATTACCCTTGTTGCTGCACTTGAACTTGGTCGTCGCCGAGGACAAGAAAATGACATCGAACGACCTACTATTCGCTCTGCTCAAGCTGCATTCAAGATTCTAGGTCCGCAGCTAGCCGACCTGCGTCATGAAGAATGCTGGGTTCTGCTACTCAATACAGCTTGTCGTCTCATCGGTACCGAACGCCTAAGCAGCGGTGGCGTTGATGGAACCGTGGTCGATGTGCGCAAACTCATGGCGATGGCCCTCCGCTTCAATGCAACGAGTTTTGTGCTAGCGCATAATCACCCTTCGGGAAATCTTACGCCAAGCGCTTCAGACATTTCTCTCACGCGAAACCTTGTCAAGGCTGGAAAGATTCTCAATATCCAATTGCTAGATCATCTAATCGTAGCTGGCCATAAGTACTACTCCTTCTCTGATGAGAACATGTTGAAGGGATAAAATGAAAAGGCTAAAAATTGTTAGTCTTGCCTAACTTTACATCAGATGGAAGAAATCATCACAGCATTTGATTATCCCTATGCTTGGCGTGCCTTAGCTGCCAGCGTCATGGTGGGATTGATGTGTGGAGCTCTGGGTTGCTTTATTGTTCTACGCAACATGTCGATGGTTGGAGATGCCTTGAGTCACGCCATTCTTCCCGGTGTAGTGGTTGCTTTCATGGTGGTTGGCGGTTACTCTGCACTTGGATTCTTCCTTGGGTCTGTGGCAGCAGGCCTTGTTACTGCAGTGCTTATCACTTGGATTCAACAGAAGGTCGCTACCAAAAATGATGCTGCCATCGGCATTGTCTTTACGACCATGTTTGCTCTGGGCGTCATGGGAATTTCATGGCTTAGTAAGAACGAGCATGCGCATATTGACCTCAAAGACTTCCTCTTTGGTAATGTGCTTGGCGTATCCGATAGTGACCTGGTACTTACGGGGATGATTTGTCTGTATGTGCTTGCGAGTCTATATGTGTTCTACCGTCCTCTCTTCGCTACGACTTTCCAGCCCGTAATTGCAGAAACTATGGGCGTCAACACGAAGTTGGTGCACTACTTCTTGATGCTCTTGCTTTCGTTTGCGGTTGTTGCTGCTTTGCAAACTGTAGGCGTCATTCTCGTGGTTGCTATGCTCATTACTCCGGCAGCAACAGGTCTTCTACTGTCTCGAAGATTGCCGACTGTAATCATGATTGCCTCCATAGTCGGTGTGCTAGCGGCAGTATTCGGACTTGCGATCGCCTTCGCATTCAAGACGACTCCTGGTCCAGCAATGGCAGTGATGGCGAGTTTCTTGTATGGCTTAGCAGTATTCTTCGCGCCCGAACGGGGATTGGTCTTTAAGTTTTATCGTAAGCGTACACGAGAGCGTCGCATTGAAATTGAAGATGTCATTAAACAGGGCGCTCGACTAGAGCAGAATGGAGTCTTAACGATTGATAGCTTGGTTGAGAAAACTGTTTTGCCGAAAGGGGTAGTAACCTCAAGATTAAAAACACTCGCAAAGCGCGGACTGGTCACTTTACAACCGCTGGCCATGACCAATATTGGCAAACTCGAAGCCTTCAAACTCGTACGTGCACACCGCCTTTATGAGACTTTCTTGGTCGATCGCCTCGGCCTCAGCGAAGACCAAATCCACGATGAAGCTGAGCGCTACGAGCACCTGCTTACCGATGAACTACTTGATGAAATCGATAAGGAATTGGGGTATCCAGAGACTGATCCTCATGGAAGTCCTATTCCAAAGCGGGGGTAGAAAGGTACGTTGACCGCTTCGCTTCAAGACCGTTGAACTGCTAGAGCGCTTCGCTGCTAGACTGGATGGAAAGTCAGCAGAGTTGAGCTCTTCTCAGGCTGGCCTCTGACGAAATGGTTAAAGTCTCAATTCTATCGCGAGGTTGTGATTCGTCGAAATACGAACACGCATTCAAATCCTTATAGCCGTTGAACCTCGGCTCCTCCTGCGATTCACCGAATATTGAGCAGGTCAGCGCACAAAAGAAGGCCCTTATGATTGCTCAAAAGGGCCTTTCTAACCAAAATCAGTCTCCGTTCTAGGGGTTTTCGCAGGGCGACTTTCTGGGAAAGAAGCCGCCTGTTTCCTGCGAAATACAACCTTAAGACGCACGGGGTGACCTAAGGTCACAATTTTGAATTGGTAATTTTGATTTTTGAATGGCTCCAAGGACGCTCTCATAAGGACGCCCATTAGAAACGTGTATAGTTCGCACTCGCTCTGCGGGCGTTTTCTGCTTAATCGTTGGTATAAATCCTATCCTTCAAGTCATTAAAAACCTCAGCGCAATCATACATCTAATGGAATCGTCAGACTGGTTCGCAAAAAAGAAGGCCCTTATGATTGCTCAAAAGGGCCTTTCTAACCAAAATCAGTCTCCGTTCTAGGGGTTTTCGCAGGGCGACTTTCTGGGAAAGAAGCCGCCTGTTTCCTGCGAAATACAAC
>CALDTK010000249.1 GCA_937924035.1 uncultured Saprospiraceae bacterium
GGGGAAAGGTCGACTAAAACTCGCCTTGGATGGTTACGAAAAGACCGCGACAACAGAAGATAAAATTAGAGCATACAAAGGTGTTTCTCCATTAGATGAAGCGCAGTGGATCTTGCACAGGCGAGGAGCTTTTAAAGCGGATGAGCGGTGAGGGTACTCTTCTAGCTCGGCTCACACAGCTTCTCGCCCAGCTCGGCTCAACAGCTTCGCTGTCTCCCCAAACTGGCCTAACGTATGCTGGACTTGCCAGCCCAGCGAGATGTATCTTAATAGCAAAAGCACTCGAACCGTGTCAGATCGAATCAAAAACTATTCGATTCTAGGTATTCGATTTCAACGGTTTCAGCTGCAACTCAGTAGATCTGACGGTTCTATTGGGAAGACTCAAAACAACCCCTCAAGTACCTCCTCATCAACCATCTCCGGCACCGTAACCTTCAAGCTCGGCGTCCGTGCCATCTCACGTTTTATCGCAAAGACAGCTCCCTCATTCCTTGCCCAACTTCTTCGTGCGATGCCGTTATTGACATCATAGAAAAGCATACTCTCCAAGCGTCGTTGAGCTTCAGCGCTGCCGTCTATTAGCATCCCAAAACCTCCGTTCATCACCTCGCCCCAGCCTACTCCACCACCGTTGTGGATGGACACCCAGGTAGCACCTCGGAAGCTGTCACCAATCACGTTATGGATTGCCATGTCAGCCGTAAATTTGCTACCGTCGTAGATGTTTGACGTCTCGCGATACGGACTATCCGTTCCACTTACATCGTGATGATCTCGACCTAAAACGACTGGTCCAATTTCACCTGAAGCAATGGCATCATTGAACGCCTTGGCGATGCGCGAACGTCCCTCCGCATCTGCATACAAAATGCGCGCTTGCGATCCGACGACCATCTTGTTCTTCTTGGCGTCTTTGATCCACGTAAGGTTATCCTGAATCTGTAGTTGAATCTCCTCCGGTGCTTCTGAAAGCATCTGCTCAAGCACCTCGGCTGCGATCTGATCGGTCCGATCTAAATCGGCTGACTTCCCACTCGCACATACCCATCTGAACGGCCCAAAGCCATAATCGAAGCACATCGGACCGAGTATATCTTGGACGTATGATGGATACTTAAAATCGATCTTATTCTCTGCCATCACATCTGCATCGGCACGAGAAGCTTCTAATAAAAATGCATTACCATAGTCAAAGAAATAGGTCCCTCTAGCGGTATGCTTATTTACAGCGTCCGCATGTCTACGTAAAGAAGTTTTGACGAAAGTCTTAAATTTTTCAGGTTCTTCTCTGATCAAACGATTCGACTCTTCGTAGGTAAGCCCTACAGGATAATAGCCACCAGTCCATGGAATGTGCAAGGAAGTCTGATCTGAACCGATATGAATATAGATTTCTTCCTCGTAAAAGCGCTCCCAAATCTCGACAACGTTCCCGATGTAAGCGATCGAAACGACTTCTCCATTTTGCTGTGCAGAGCGAACTCTATTCACGAGATCATCAATGTCATCAATCAAAACATCAACCCATCCTTGCTCATGTCGCTTGGTAGCCGCCTTCGGATTTACCTCCGCACAGATGGTGATACAACCGGCGATGTTCCCAGCTTTTGGCTGTGCGCCGCTCATTCCACCCAGGCCTGCTGTCAAGAAAATCTTACCACTACGGGATTCGCCTTTCGGCAAAATCTTCCGAAACGCATTCATCACCGTAATCGTAGTTCCATGTACGATTCCTTGCGGGCCGATGTACATAAACGAGCCCGCTGTCATCTGTCCATATTGGGTAACGCCCATCGCGTTGAACTTCTCCCAATCATCTGGCTTCGAGTAATTGGGGATCATAATACCGTTGGTCACGATGACTCGTGGCGCCTCCTTCGAAGACGGGAATAAGCCCATCGGATGCCCTGAATACATGTGCAGGGTCTGCTCGTCTGTCATTGTTGCCAAGTACTTCATCGTGAGCAGATACTGCGCCCAATTTTGAAAAACGGCACCGTTGCCACCGTAAGTGATCAGCTCCTCCGGGTGCTGCGCGACGGCAGGATCCAGGTTGTTTTGAATCATCAACATGATCCCAGCAGCCTGCCGAGACTGAGCAGGATACTCCTCTATTGGGCGAGCGTAAATCTCGTAGTCCGGCTTAAATCGGTACATGTAAATGCGGCCATACTCCTGCAATTCTTGCGCAAATTCATTCGCCAATTCAGCATGCCATTCCTTAGGGAAATAGCGCAATGCGT
The DNA here is from genome assembly GCA_937924035.1 of uncultured Saprospiraceae bacterium. Taxonomy (GTDB): domain Bacteria; phylum Bacteroidota; class Bacteroidia; order Chitinophagales; family Saprospiraceae; genus CALDTK01. The sequence goes on from CALDTK010000249.1 coordinate 2,247, forward strand.
TTCGAATAGCAAGTTGCTTTTCTTCTAAAGAAAGAATGTCCTTCCGCTTAGGAGCACGGTTTACGTCCAGGCTATACGGCCTTTTTGGTGGCAAAGCTGACGGGATGCCGTTGAGGATACTCTCTTTGAAAGTCATGCGGATGGTATTGAAGGAAAGGACTAGAAAATCAATGGCTTGAATCTCTAATTGTTTTCTGCTTTCGCCAAAACTAGCGTTATCCGTGATCATCCCAAACTCTACCCTACTAGATCCTTGACAAACTTGTCATATTGTTTTTTCACCAGAGCGATCGTCGTTTTCTTATCAAAGCCCTCAACATCATGCGGATTGAGATCTGGATGATACTCACGCACATACAAATCACTCCATAGCACAAGCTCCATGATGATTGGTGCCAGGTCGACTCCCTTTGGCGTAAGCAGATAGATATTCTCCTTCTTATTGCCAGGTAGTTTTCGCTTGGTCAGGATCTCAAGAGATTCAAGCAGCTTCAAACGCGAAGAAAGCAGGTTCGTCGCAATCCCTTCATCAGAGTCAATAAACTCTTTATAGGTCTTCTTCCGAAACAACAACATGTCTCTCACTAACAGCAAGGACCACTTGTCGCCAATTAAATCGAGGGCTGACGCAATCAGACAGGTCGAACGGAATTCTTTTTCCTTACTTGCCACATTTTTACTTTAAATTGTAAAGCAATACTACTTTTGCTTAACGCGCTGAGAAGGTCTTAGGTGCGAACATAATAATCCGCTCATGCTCGCAGGACATTACGCAACAGCCCTTGTGGCTTATCAGAAATTCCCAAAAGGAACACTCCTTTTCTTCCTCATCGCCTCACAGCTGCAAGATCTCTTATGGTTTGCACTTCACTTCCTTGGACTTGAACGCACCGGCCCTACTGATGTATTTGATACTACGCTCAACAACATGACCGTCGACATGCTGTACAGTCATGATTTAGTTCCACAGATCATCTGGTTAATCATAATCTTTCTCGCGGGAAAAGTGATTTTCAAAAGTGACAATATAGGTCTAATCGGAGCAGCCCTCGTTGCAGGACACTTCATTCTAGACATCTTCTCGGGACACCCTCACCACATATTTGGGGCAGAGACCGCGAACATCGCGCTTGGGCTTTACGCAACCAACGTGTACCTCGCGATTGCGATAGAAGCGGTCTTTTGTTTTGGTGCGCTTTGGTACTTCTTCAATCAAGATGAAGCCAATGGCATCTATCGTAGCACTAAAAACAAAGCATCGATTATAGGACTATTCGTCTTTGGAATCGTCTTTATGCTCTCGATCGCTACCACCTCTTTTCGCGAACTTCTTGATATACCTGAACTCGACCTTGGCTTCAACACCAATGTCCCTACTCTGGTGCTTACCTACGTCGCAATGATCTGGTACCTCAACCATTTTGCACCGAAGAAAAAAGCTACAACTCATGCTAAGGCATGAGCATTCTAGTTTCCAAATTAAAGCTTGCGCCAAATGTCCAATTGTAAGGTTCTAACGAAAGCTCTAAACTCGCCCCACAAAAGGACGTAAATTCGCATCAGGCCAACTGGATGCAAGCCCAAATGAGGATACTAGAAACAGCACTGCTCGTTCTCACTTACTCTACGATTTTGATCACAATTTTCGTGGGCCTGATCTGCTATAAAAGAAACATGGAAAGACTGGAAACGATTGCGTTTTCGGTTTCTCTCCTGCTGCTTATCGTTGCGATTTCAGCAGACCAATTTATCCTATCACACCCTTCTACCGGCTCAACTAACATCTTCATCTTGTCTTCGATGATATTGCTGTCTGTAACGACACCGCTCAGTGTTATGGTGGAGAGGAAGCACGCTGTTTCATCAACTTTGAAAAAAGGGCTTGTTGCAGCTGCTGTCTTACTCTTCATTGCGACAGGAATTGCTTATGCGGTAGACAAATTACACTTAATCGAATACGTAATCTCCGTTACGCTTAGTCTCTCGGTGATCCTATCAATGATCCTTTTCTGGCGTACAGAACCTGTAGCTACGGTCGCTCATATGGAAAAAACGAATAAGATCTTCTCAGTGCTCTTTATGATATTAGTTCCAGCTTCACTTCTCGCTAATTATGCTTTCTCCAAAACCTCCTACGACCTCAAAATCGGCTTCACTTTACCATTGTTGTTCACACTCCTCGCTGGCAATAAACTGATCGACGATCTGAAACGGCTGTCGATCATCAAAACAGACGGTGAACCGATTGAAAGACACTATAAGAACTACGCGCTGTCGAAAAGAGAGCAAGATGTTGCTGCCCTCCTTATTAAGGGCAAAACCTACAATGTGATCGCGGAAGAACTTTTCATTTCACTGCCGACTGTAAAAACACATTCCAGCAATATTTACAAGAAGTGCCAAGTCAATAATCGTCACGAACTCACAATTCTCTTAACTAGCTGATTATCAATACTCATACTTTAGTATGAATTCAATGCTTACGATGCTTTTCCACCTGATGACCGATTGATCACCCCCCTTCTTACATTGACCTTTGCTCAAGTTTCAAACACAAAACTTGAGCATGCGATACTACCTGTTAACGACGCTTCTCGTCTTTACCTTCAGCCTAAAGAGTCAGAAAGACACATCAGCCACAATTGAAAAAGAACGACTTGATTTTGCCTTAGGCTTCTTTGAACTTGGAGGCACTTTTCTACCCTCCTTTTCGGGAAAACAAAGTTCGTCTGAAGGCATTCTGAACTACGATCAATCAGCAACTCTCAACTCCACCTTTTATTGGGGGGCCTTCCACTTTTGGGGTCACGCTGAGTTCTATGTATCGTTTCCTTTGAACCAACTCGATCTTTCTAAAAAGGAAGGTCCGAGTTCGGATTTCAACCACTTCACGATCACTGGAGCCCGATACTATCCCTGGGCGGTTAGCAATAAGAAAATCAGACCGTACGTAGGACTAAGTTGGTCAGCATTAGACATTAAACAAAATGCTATACCTGGTGAAAGCCAGCCGATTCTTCAGAAGAATTTCACAACGGTTGCCGACTTTGGACTACTGTATAAGCACAACAAGTGGGCCGCGAGGTTAGGTATTTCTTACTTCCCTCAGCACCAATGGGACTACCCTATCTCAAAGACAGAATTTGCATCAATAGAAACGCCCAAATTTGGCGTACAACTTGGCGTGATGTACACCACAGACTTCACTAAAAATAACGGAGATCAAGAAATCAATGATCGTTGGAATAGCTATCCAACTGTTTCAAAAGTGAGCTACAATGCAACAAGCGTAGGAGACTTCTTTGTGGGCGCAGGTCCATCGATTTCGTTTAACCTCAACACGTCCGACTATAACGCAAGCGAATTCCCATTTCTGAGTGAAAAGTACGCTTCGCTATCCTACTTCGATGTTGTGCTTGGCTATCAGTTCAACAAGCAAAACGCCTTCGCTGCGCTGTCATATCGAAACCCCACCTTCGAACAAGAAGGGTACGGCACTACGCAAACCATCAACAAGACCTCCGTTGCGCTTGAAGTCACTAAGTTCCTAACCGACTATTCTGGTTTTGCTCCTTTCATTGGACTAAATGTGGCTTATGACGACATCAAGTATTCCGAAACCTCCGAACAAAGTGCTCTTGAAGGCAAGTACACCAACATCGAACCAGGAATCACTTTTGGGTGGGACATTCTTCCTGGAAAAACTGAAGAGTATCTCATTCTAAGAACCAATCTTCGGTGGTATCCTCTTGCGGATTTTGAAGTAAAAAATAAGGACTTCAAGTTTGGGCAATTAGAATACAATTTGATACAAGTTGTTTTTTATCCTGAGCGATTCATAAAATCGAAAAGAAAACGAAATCCAGCATAGTGCATGAATTTGCCTAGACCAGAGACAAGACTGTCCAAAGGACAAGTTTTGTTGGGTAAAACCAACATTAGTTCTCCTCCGCCTGCATTGTCTGGCAATACCTGATTACCGACTGATCGAAGAGCCACCCAAACAAATTGCGCTAAATTGTTGCTTTAGAAGCTCAAGGTGAGCATCTGGATTCACTACCTAATCAGGACAAACGCAAAATGAATGGCCTACTCTGCTCTATCTAGAACTACAGCAATACTTTCACTGATCCTAATTTGTAGCTTCTCTTGTTCGGAACAAACGGCTCCCAAAGTTGTCGAGAATCAAGCAGGTTGGACGAATCTTATCGACAAGGATCTCTCTAAATGGGACACCTATCTAAGCTTTAAGCATCAAAATGGCTATGACGGTTCTGTTCCGACAGACGAAGCCGGCAATAAGATTGAACCTATAGGTTTGAATAAACCAGGCTATAATGTCTTTACCACTTTTGAGGAAGACAACGAGACAGTCATTAAAGTAACTGGTGAATACTACGGATGCCTTGCGAGTAAAGATATTTTCGAAAACTATCATCTTCAAGTAAAATATAAGTGGGGTGATAAAAAATGGATTCCACGCATGGACAAAATGAAAGACTCTGGAATCTTATACCACTCTTCAGGAGAATTTGGAGTAGAACATTGGAGGTCTTGGATGATGTCTCAGGAATTCCAAATCATGGAAGCACACAGTGGAGACTTCTGGAGTCAAGCGACATCTGCAATTGACATTCGAGCCTATAGATCAGAATCTGGCATAAACCCAATGGCTCAAGCAGGGCAAGACTTCCAGAGTTTTGGTGAAAACGGAGACGCTGGAAAATACTGTACGCGAAGCAACAATTATGAGAGCCCACTTGACGAGTGGACAACCCTAGACCTTATCTCTTACAACGGGAAAAGCCTTCACATCGTCAACGGTGAGGTCGTCATGATTTTGAAAAACTCTCGTTACATCGATGAAAATGACAACGCAGTTCCAATGACAAAAGGTAAAATTCAGTTACAAAGCGAAGCGGCAGAACTGTTTTTCAAAGGAATCAAAATCAGGCCTATCGATAAACTTCCAGCTGAATACGCGAGTCTCTACGAATAGAGATATATTTGGATATTTAAGATTCTCAGCAACAAGTCTTATTTCACTACAAATATGCTTACTGCTTAGGCTTTTGAATACTGACTATTAATAGTCTAGATATCAATACCCCACCCTACTTCTCATAGGTATTTTGCAACTAAAATCTAAGAGCTGTGATAGTCTTTAGAGCGTTGAAAAAACCTGACGCCGCCAAACTTCTTGAAATCTACGGAGACAGAAATGCGATGCGCTTTAAAGGAAGCAAGCCCATGTCCAATCTGGCAGATGCAAAGCGCTTCATTGAGAATCAGTCACTTCATGAAGGCAATGTCCACACGTTGAGAAAAGGTGTTGCGCTTACAGCGACAGGCGAATTGATCGGCAGCGCAATGTTCAGGTACAACAGCGACAACATTAATGCGTGTGAGATCGGCTATTCCATCGGAAAGCAATATTGGAGCAAAGGCTTTGGGACTGAAATTGTAAAAAGGATACTACAGACTCTCCAAAAAGAACAGCACATCCATAGGGCAAATGCTTGGAGTCATAAGGAAAACATAGCCTCGATTAAAATTCTTGTGGGCTTAGGATTCGTTCGAAAAGCACAATCAGAGAATGAGGTGAATGACTTATTTGTGAAGCAGCTTTCCTAAGAGGACGATTAAGACACCAAAACTGTGTTTCTTAGAGTTCTACTAGAAATCCTGCCTTCTTGAGATTTTCTCTACCAATTCTACTTCTCTTTCTGAACTGCAACCTTGTAGCACAAGAAGAAATAAGCAGCATAAAAGACCCACGAGATGGAGAAATTTATGCGACCGTAGAAATAGATGGGATTGAATGGTTTAGTGACAACCTCAGGTATCAAACGCAAACTTCATTCTGCCCATCGGATTCAAAATCGGAAGCGGATTGTCAGAATGGAAACTTCTATTCCTACACAGAATTAGATTCGATTTGCCCTGCAGACTGGCGTATCCCAAACGAGAAGGACTGGCAGAGCTACTTTAATTATCGAATACAGAGTAAAAACGGCAGCCTACAGGATGTCAGGCTCGACACCATCGCTGAGGAATACCTCTCCGTCATCTATCGGGACACCACTAGCAAAGTCTCTTTATTAGACGGCAAAAATCCCCTCGCCATTTCTGAATTCGGATGGGTACAGGGCAAGAAAAAACAAGCCTGGGGAACGACCACCTTCTGGATTAGAAACTCGAAAGTTGACGACAACCGATTTCACCTTCACATTAGAGATCAAAATTTCACCATACATCGGCATACCCACAACGTGGAAGATCGCAAGAGAAAAAATAGAAGATTTATGGTCAAATGTGTGCGTACCCTCAGCAACCACTGATCGAATAATTAGACATGAACCTCAATCAAGTAACCGTCCCTTCGCTCGACCTTTCGATCTCCATCCCATTTTACGAAAAGTTAGGTTTGAAGCTGATTGTTAGGTCCATGCCTCGCTACGCACGTTTTGTTTGTCCAGACGGTGCCTCTACTTTTTCTGTACACAAGGTTGAGGTTTTGCCGAAAGGAGATGGAATCTATGTGTACTTCGAATGCGAAGATTTAGATAACCATGTCGCTGCTCTACAAACCAAAGGAATTCAATTTGAGCTACTCCCTACCGACCAATCATGGGGATGGCGAGAAGCTCGATTGAAAGACCCGGATGGTAATCAACTCATCTTGTTTTGGGGAGGAGAAAACCGGGTGAATCCACCTTGGCGATTGGAGTCTTCTTTATTGACTTCCTAAGCACTTATAGCACAACCAAATACCTTGGAAGGACGAATCGGCAACCTTCGAGGCAAAATCGATAAGGACCCCGGCTTGTTTTGATTGATCTTTACACCAAACGACAACATGATGCAGTTACGTAACTTTCTTCTCTTTCCTGCTTTAGCGCTACTTACCACAGCAGCTACCTTGTCAAGCGATTATACTCCTACTGAAGACTATGCCGTCAAATTTTCGACCTCAGGAGCTGAAGGAACTTTTAAAGATTTGAAAGGAAATATTTCGTTTGACATGGCCAACCTCAGCGCTTCAAACTTTGATGTTTCTGTTGCAACCTCCACGATTGAAACGGGCAACAGTACGAAGAATAAGCACGCCAAGAGTGACAGCTGGCTTGATGCAGACGCATATCCCCGCATTCAATTTAAGTCTTCAGCTTTCGCCAAAACCCAACAAGGGTATGAAGTAAAAGGGCAACTTTCATTGCACGGAAAAAGCAAAGCCGTTACCATTCCTTTCAGTTTTAACGACAATGTATTCGAAGGCGACCTCACCGTGAGCAGAGAAGATTTTGAAATTGAGGGACCGTTTCTTTTTGGAGGGCTCGTTGGCGATGATGTTGAAATTAGCTTGAAGATTCCAGTACAGCTGCGATAACTTGTGCGTATGCCGTCCTCACAACCCGCTAAGATCAATCCCTTTTGGTCTTCTTATCGTGGCTTGCGTTACCCTACTAGCCCCTTGCCTTCTTTTAAGAAATTCAGAGAAAAGTGCGGTGATACCTATCAATTGTTTGCAGGTCCGAAAGGCTGGGCGGTAGTCACCGAGAGGGCAGACATCGTAGATCACGTTTTAAGGATCAACAATAAGAATTACAACAAATCGCCAATCGTCTCAGAGATACTGGCCAAATACATCGGCAATGGATTGCTCACGATAGATGGAGAGTTTTGGCGAAAGCAGCGAAAACTGATACAGCCAGGCTTTAGTAGAGAACGTCTTTCCAATCTGATCAATACCATAGATGAAGAGGCGAAGAGTTGGGTAAATGCGCTTCCTCAAAATGAGTCATTCGATATTTATGACACGACCGTTGAGGTTGCGATGCAGATCATGGCCAAGGTGCTATTCACTGATAAAATTTCTGCAGAACAGTTACACACCATCGCACATTCTGTTGAACTTGGTCAACTCCAATTTGCCAAGGAAGTTCGACAACCGATACTTGCGTTTTGGCGAAAGCTGACGAACAGTGCGGCAGCTGCCCATGAAGAAACTCGCAAAGCTGTTGACATACTTCTCGCACAAATCCAATCGCATCGTGCCCAACCCGAAAAGTATGCGGACTTGCTTCAGATGTTGATTGATGCACGATATGAGGATGGAACAGAAATGCCAGACGCTCAGTTAATCGATGAAATTCTCGTGCTTATTTTGGCTGGGCATGAGACGACGGCCATTACACTCGCTTGCACGTTGCACTTACTTGCCCAGCATCCAGATTGGCAATCAAAGGTTCGAGAAGAATGGCAGCGCGTCGTTGGAGACGCTCCGCTAGATGGGCACATGCTACGCCAGCTCCCCATACTTACGGCTGTGATTAATGAAGGACTTCGTCTATATCCGCCTGCTTATTTGATAAGTCGCATAGCGATTGGGGACGACGAAATTGCAGGAACCAAGATTCATGCAGGGCAAATGATCATACTCAACATTTACGGCACTCACCGGAATGCGATCAACTTTGATGAGCCGACTACTTTCGATCCTAGTCGTTACTTGGAGCGGCGTACAACAACAAATTTCGCATTTGGTGCTGGCTCGCGCATGTGCATTGGCTATCACTTAGCGATGATGGAACTTCAGATTGCAATCGGCCGATTTATCGCTTCTTCAACTTTCGTCAAAACCCAACAAACACAGCTTAATTTCTCAGCATCAGCGACTTTAAGGCCTAATGAAGGCGTTTGGGTGAGTCGACAAATAGACTATTAGAGTTAAAAAGAGGCCAAATAAGCCACCATCTGAAAAAAAGTCGCTATCAATTTCCAAATAATTATTCGTTTGCACTTTTTCGGACATGTAAATAGTTTATCACCCCTACACATGACGCATAAAATAGCGATTCACTACTTCAAACTCAGCAAATACAAGGGATAGGCGACTGAAACTCGCATTGCAGAAATACGTATAACTACTTTCGCACCGAGCAATAACCGCTCAACTTTTCAATAAACCTTCCCCAAGATGATCAAGAAATCATTCCTTAAGAGCCGTCCAGTTTGTAAAACAACATTTTCT
>CALDTK010000250.1 GCA_937924035.1 uncultured Saprospiraceae bacterium
AAGATTTCTGCTGCATCTTCTTGTGAGAAATCTCCGTCAATGAGTTTGAATGTAAATTGATCAGTCATTTTGAAGTTGTTTAAGCGTTGAATTGTGATCGGATCGGCGACGAACTTTGAATTCGTTGCGTTTTGGATTTGCATTTAAGACTGTGGTTAGTGCTAAAATTGAAATTGCAAGAGCACCACTCTGAATCATTGACCGAGATTAGTCTATGATTTCAGGACCAATTTCATCTTAGTATGCTCCGGATAATTTTGCAGCGGCGTTCTTCTTTTGTAAGACCGTGTCGCTAATGAAAGGACTTTTACTATTAAAATTAATTTATACTTGCAATGACATACATAAATAATGATTAATGAATTTCACCTTCAACCAGCTCCGAATATTTATTCAGGTCGTTGAACATCAAAGTGTTACGAAGGCTGCAGAAGCGCTCCACTTGACACAGCCAGCAGTCTCGATTCAACTCAAAAATTTTCAATCACAGTTTGAAATACCGCTCACACAAATCTTATCTCGTCGATTGACTGTCACAGATTTTGGCTATCAGATTGCAAAATCAGCAAAGACGATTCTTGAAGGGGCAGAGAAAATTGAGGAAATAAGCCTCGCTTTCGAGGGTCTACTTGCTGGGCAATTGAAGATTTCAATTGTTTCCACAGCCAAGTATGTGATGCCTTTTTTTTTAGCTGAATTTCTTTCCCAACATCCACAAGTGAAATTGCTGATGGATGTTACGAATAAAGAAAAGGTTGTCAAGAGCGTAGCCAATAATGAAATCGACTTTTCTTTAGTTTCTATCCTTCCGGAAGGTATTGAGATTGGAAATCTGCCATTGATGGCCAATGAGCTTTATTTGGTTGGTAACCCTGCCAGAGCTTTTAGCACAAAGCCCAACAGACTAAAGCTGCTAGAAGAGTTACCTATAATTTTTAGAGAGCAAGGATCTGGTACACGTTTTACCATGGAGCGTTTTATCGACGAACACGGACTCGATGTGAAACGCCACCTTGAGTTAACTTCTAACGAAGCTGTAAAACAAGCGGTGATTGCTGGCTTAGGTTACTCGATACTCCCACTTATTGGAATTAAAGAGGAGCTGATGAGTGGAACACTTCAAATTATACCAGTAAGGCATTTCCCAATTCGTTCGACGTGGCAACTCATTTGGCCTGAAAAGAAGATTAAATCTCCAGCCGCACTAGCTTTCCTGGCGTACGTTGAGGCAGAAAAGCACAACATAATTTCCTCTCGCTTCAATTGGTATGCTGATTTTACAGCTCACCATGATTCTCGTTTAAGTTCAAGCGAAGTAAAGACTGTATAAAAGCAGGAATTTCATGACCGGCAGCTGCTCACAGCAACGTAACTTTGCATTTTTGCTAGATCTCTGAACCGATGCGTGATTTCCTTTTCGTCATAGTGTGCTTTTTATTCCTGCTTTCGCCAAAACCAGCATTCTCACAGGATGCACCATCTCCGGCGGAGACCACTTTAAAAGATGCTGAGGCCGCTTTCAAACGTGGGCGACCAGATTATATCCTTGCACGTAAAGCAATAGAACAAGCCGAGCAAACCAAAGATCTACGTTTAAAATCAAGAGCCTATTTACTCCAGGCAAAACTTGATTCCACCGGTCGTAGATATTCTAGAGCGCTGCCTAACTATTTGAAAGCGCACGATCTTCGTCTTCAAGCTGAACAAGCTGATGCTTCGACTGCACTTTCTGCGGCGCAAGCTGAAGCTAAAACTGCCGAGACAGCTAGAGCCTCCGCTTTGGCCGCCCAACTTAAGAGCGAGGAAGAGCTTGAAGCTGCAAACACAGCGGCTCGATGGAAATACCTCACTGTTATTGGAATTTGTTTGGCTATTCTTGCTGCTGGAGCGCTAGGGTTTCTGGCTACTGTGAAAAAGCTTAGAGACGATGTAAAGTCTGCTAATGAAGCTCAAGAGCATAGTGATCTGGGTTTTGCGAAAGCACGAACTGAGTTAACGGAGAGTTCATTCACTTCATTAAAGCAATTGAGGAGAATTTTTCAAGGCCTTGCATCTCGTACATCTAAGGCAACAAGTAGTAATGCTGCTAGTATGATTTCAGCACATAATGCGGCTCTAGGCTTTCTTGCGCAAAGCTCTTTCGATCAGGGAAACACGCACGAGGTTGCCATGGAGGCTTTTTTCTCTAAACTGAACCCAGAACTTGGAAAGCTTTTCAATCCAGATGGTACCAAAAAGTTTGATGCCAAATCGATGCCTTTGCGTCTTCCTCTTGATCAAGCAGTTCCTGTAGCACTTATTTACACAGAGCTCGTCAGTAATGGATTAAAGCATGGTGGAGGCCAGGTCACTACCAAAATGACCAAGGAAGGGGCTAATGTTTCTCTCGTGATAGAAGATGGCGGGACGGGTAACCTAGAATCAGCAGATAGAGGCGAAGGGCTTAAGCTCGTAAGCTATTTCGCCGAGCAGATTAAGGGTAGACTGGATTACCCTGATGCTGGGTCTGTTCGTCTCCGCTTCTCAAGCTCTCCTCAAAAGGGATTACCGAGCATCTAAGCGGAAAATTCTGGGTGGTCCCGGGTGGAATCGAACCACCATCCCAGGCTCCGGAAACCTGTATACTATCCGTTGTACTACGGGACCAATTGCGGTTTAAAGCGCACCACAAACTTACACGACGAAGTGGACTGGTCAAGTAAAAGGTTTGAATATTTCTCTTGTCAATTTTATTTCCCTTTCCTGAGCCTGCTAGCGCTTTTTATGACAGGATTTTGCCCAAATGCGTAACATCTACTTTACGCTAGTGAATTCTAAAAAGTACTTTAGCATCTTAACTACCTGCGGGTTACCGCGTTATCATTCCCGATGGCAGAATCTAATAAAAGCTCTAAGGCAACCAGCACCGAAGAAACGGATCAAAAGCCTAAGGTGAGCAGAGAGCAGCTCCGTGATGCCGTTGGGATTTTTGCATACATCAAGCCCTATAAGTGGTCCTTGATCATCGGATTGTTTCTGCTTTCCATCAGTAGTCTTGTCTTCATGGCGTTCCCATATCTTATTGGTGAGATGGTTGATACCGCCAATGGTGAAGGAGAACTTGGGATGACTATTCAGCAGCTTGGACTTCTCATGCTTGTTGTACTTGTTGCCCAGTCTGTGGTGAGTTATTTCAGGGTACTTCTGTTTGCTCAAGTGAGCGAACGTGGAATTGCAGATGTTCGTAAAGCCGTTTTTGCCAGACTTCTTGCCTTACCGATTTCATTTTTTGAGAAGAATAGATCTGGTGAGCTAATTAGCCGGATTACAGCTGATGTCGAAAAGCTCTACAGCGCATTCTCCATTACCATCGCTGAGTTTTTGCGCCAAATATTGATACTTCTGTTTGGTGTTACTTTCATTATGATCAGGGTTCCAAAATTGAGTCTCATTATGCTGGGCACATTTCCTGTTGTGGTGGTAGGTGCTATTTTCTTTGGTCGACTTGTGCGAAAATTGAGCAAGAAGCGACAGGAAGAACTTGCCGAAACCAACAACATCCTTAGCGAAAGCATTCAAAGTATAGAATCTGTTAAAGCATATGTCAACGAGTGGCTTGAGCGCAAACGTTATGGAAAAGCACAAGACCGCACAGTAGAAGTAAGTCTCGGATATGCAAGGGCACGCGCTGCTTTTAGCGTCTTCATCATCACTTTCCTCTTTGGTGCGCTGTTCTTTATTATTTATCAGGCCGCACTGATGGTACAAGCAGGCACCTTGAATGCTGGTGACCTTCTTGAATTTGCACTCTACACCGCTATCATTGGAGGGGCTATTGCGGGCTTGGGTAATTTCTACACCCAACTTGTAGGCGCAATAGGTGCAACAGAGCGCATACGGGACATTCTACGAGAGCCTACTGAACCAATCTTGCCGGGAAGTTTAGAGCAAGAGCAACAAATAGTAGAAGTACTCCCATTACAAGGGAATGTATCGTTCCAAAACATCAATTTTAGCTATCCGACTCGACCTGACATGCAGGTCATGAAAAATTTGTCCCTAAATATAGCTGCCGGAGAACGTGTAGCACTTGTTGGACCAAGTGGTGCAGGAAAGTCTACCATAGTACAAATGCTACTTCGATTTTATGAAGAGTATGAAGGCGAGATTCTTGTCGATGGTAAAGAGATTAGAACGCTCGATCTTGGTGGGTATCGCGCCAACCTTGGTATTGTGCCACAAGAAGTCCTTCTTTTTGCAGGAACGATCGGTGAAAACATCAGTTACGGAAAGCCGGATGCTACAAGAGCTGAGATTGAAGAAGCAGCGGTGCAGGCCAATGCACTTGAGTTCATTAATCGTTTTCCAGAAGGTTTAGAAACACTAGTTGGCGAGCGTGGCGTAAAGCTTAGTGGTGGTCAACGCCAGCGAATCGCAATTGCTCGTGCACTTTTAAAAGATCCTACGATACTGCTCTTAGACGAAGCCACAAGTAGCCTTGATGCTGAAAGTGAACGTGTGGTTCAGGAGGCCTTGGATAGATTGATGGAAGGTCGTACCAGTATTGTCATCGCTCACCGCCTTGCTACAATCAAGGACGTGGATCGCATATTTGTCATTGACAATGGTGAGGTAGTCGAGACAGGAACGCATGAAGAGTTGAGTGCGATAGACGAGGGGCTTTATAATTCTCTCGCAAAGCTTCAATTCGAAACCGCTTAATTTCATACATTGGTTTTGGCGTAAGCCTACTCTTTAATTTCGACTCTCGTGCTCCGTTATATCCGCAAATGGCGAAGCTAAGTCAGGTCTGATTTCACAAACAAAGGACAAGAAAACTGATTCTAAATGCCCTCTATGACCAAACCAATTCTAATCTCGGGTGCTTTAGTTCTCGCGATTGCTACAGTTATCGGTTGGTCTTTCGAACTTCAGCTGCTAGAAGAAACAGTGGGGGGGTATCAACTCCTTTTTAAGGGCGCCTTGATTGGAGGAGCAGTTGGTGCACTGATTGGTTTTGTGTTGGCGGTAAAAGAGAAAAAAATAATAGCAAAATTTCAATCCTTCGCTTCATCCTTATTACTATTTACGTTGCTTGCCGCGCTACTTGCGCACTGGTCGAATAGGTCGTTGACAAACGATGAATTTTCAGTGGAAGAAATGTCTGTCAAACAAGTTACCGCAACATGGAAGGATAGAGGACTAAGCCGACAGGAACTCAGTTCCCCGCCAGATGGATACTACATATTCGTAGAGACAGATGAAGGAACCATTCGTCTTTTGAGAGAGGGTAGTGCCCCTCCAGATATAGGACCAAGTAGAACCATACAAGTTCAAAAACAAGAGGGCTATTGGGGCTATCCTTTGTATTCTATTTCGCCAGAACTCAACTAAGTATCGTGTCCATGCCTGAGTCTAATGTCAACTCTCCGGCTTTGCAGCCGGATATGCTCCACAGCGACGTTTCTTTAAGAAGCCTAAATACATTTGGCTTGGAGGCAAAAGCAGAGAGATACTATAGGGCCACCTCTGTTGATAGCTTGAAGCGCATCTTAAAAGTAGAACAGCCTAGTCTCGTCTTAGGAGGCGGTTCCAATCTTCTCTTAACCAAAGATGTTGAAGGACTTGTTGTGCACGTGGACATACGTGAGCGGAGGCTTCTTCAAGAACGTGAAGGTTGCGTGTTGCTTCAAGCAGGTGCGGGTGAACCATGGCATGAATACGTCATGCACACCATTGCCGAAGGATATGGTGGCTTAGAAAACTTGAGTCTTATTCCTGGTGTCGTAGGAGCCGCCCCTATCCAAAATATTGGAGCCTATGGTGTCGAGCTAAAAGATCATTTTTCCGGACTGAAAGCTCTAAATCGAGAGACGCTCGAAGAGGAATTTTTTGATGAAAACAGTTGCAAATTTGGCTATCGAGCAAGCTGTTTTAAAGGTGAGCTGAAGGGGAAATATATCATCACCCACGTTCGATTCACGCTAACCGTTGATCATCACGATCACAGACTTAACTACGGAGATATTCGTTCAATACTTGAAAAAAGTGGTAAGTCTCCAAGCCCTAAATCAATAAGTGACGCAGTAGTCGCTATCCGTAGTAGTAAGCTTCCTGACCCTTCCGAAATTGGTAACAGTGGTAGCTTTTTTAAGAATCCAGAACTCTCTGAGTCTGAGTTTTTGGCACTACAAAAACTTCGCCCTGATCTTCGATTTTATGAGCTTCCTGAAAATCGATACAAAATCCCTGCAGCGTGGTTAATAGATCAAGCTGGATGGAAGGGCCATCGTCGAGGCGCTATAGGTGTGCATGACAAGCAAGCCTTGGTTCTCGTCAACCATGGTGGAGGAAAAGGAGAAGATTTATGGGCACTTGCGAAAGAAATTCAGCAAGATGTTGAAGACAAATTCGGTGTTAAGCTCAATCCTGAGGTGAATGTGATCTAAGGACTTCTAAGTTCTTCTTATTTCTGTCTTGAACTAGCGAACTAATAGTAGTCAGGCTGCTTAGGCTAGCTCAAATCATTCAAACGTTTCTTTCATTGCGCGGGTCATTTCACGCTTACCAGGAGGACCTTTCAATCGCTCAACGGAAAAGCCAACCGCTTTCATGTTTCGTTTGACTTGACCTTTTGCGCAGTACGTCACCAGTGCTCCACTAGGTTTGAGCGCGTTATACATTCGCTCAAACATTTCTACCGTCCAAAGTTCGGGTTGCGCTTCAGGAGCAAATGCATCATAATAAATTACGTCATATTGCTCAAGGTCGCTTAGCTCTTCAAATCGTTGTTTCCGCTTTGCAACGCTCAAGCTGATATTTTTCTGGAATGTTTTTAAATGCTGAGGTTTTCCATCCCAATCAAAAGCTTGCATTTGATGGTATAGCCCAGTTTGATCTTCATCCCAATCGAGAATACTTGGATAATCTAGGTCTGCCAATGTTTTTGCCGGAACAGGAAATGCCTCAAGACCTACATACTCAAGAGACATGTTTTGCTGAAAAGCGAAAAAAAGGCTGGCTATGCAATTAAGGCCAGTCCCAAATCCAATATCCAGCACACTAATGCTATCCTTGTCAATGGACTGGTATCTAAGTCCAGCCTCAACGAAGACGTGCTGGGTTTCTTGCCAAGCACCATACTTGCTGTGATAGCTTACGCCAAAACGCTCACTGAACAAGGAGCGTGATCCATCTTGAGTCTCGAAAACCCGGTGTCCTTCCACGGTCTTAGGCGCTTAGTCCTGCCATGACAGCAGGATCAATGTCAAGATGAGAAGCTTGATGAATGGCCTTCCCATTGGAAACAACAATGGCTTGGGGAGATTCATGTCGAACGTTCAGGGTCTCAGCGATGTAGTTTGAAACATCACGGTGACGCAAGAGATCGAGGTTGTAATAATCGAAAGGCAACTCTTCACTTTGGAAAGCACGGTCTACTCTAGATTTGGCCATGCTACTGATAGGACATGAGGTAGAGTGCTTAAATAGCACTATTGGACGCACAAATGAGGCCTTGATCGCTAGATCAACACCCTCAATTGAATTCAAAGACTTGTATTCTGCCATAGCAGAAAGAGAACCCTAATCTAGGGCACTTGGTTGCTGAACTTCTATAGAAAGATCAGTTGGGCAGCCATAACCGCGATTACAGGCGGTGGTTGCTAATACGCCAGCGATAAGTACGAGAGCGTAGAAGAAGTTACGAGATTGCTTTTTCATCAGGGTTGTTCTAAATGAGAACTTGATAGTAAACATACGAAAAAGGCCAGAAACGGCTTTTCAATAGTTTATACCGAAGAATTAGGTCAAGAACTGTACCTAAGAAGTTTTAGTATGTCCTCTTGAGAAAAATCCCTATCAATTTGGATTACAATCGGCCGATTCATGCATCGAGACGTCTAAAGTTATCAGATTGAGTACTACATTCGCACTTAGCTACAAACAGCTGAAATATCCACTACTATGGCTCGTAAACTTGCCCTCCGTGATGCTCTTCGTGAAGCAATGATTGAAGAGATGCGTCGCGATGAATCAGTCTTTCTCATGGGAGAAGAAGTCGCTCAATACAATGGAGCGTACAAGGTGAGTAAAGGGATGCTTGATGAGTTCGGCCCGAAGCGAGTCATCGATACACCTATTGCTGAGCTTGGTTTTGCTGGTATCGGTGTAGGAGCAGCTATGAATGGACTTCGTCCAATAGTAGAATTTATGACTTGGAACTTTGCGGTGCTTGCTTTCGACCAGATTGTTAACAACGCAGCGAAAACGTTAAGTCAATCAGCTGGTCAATTCGGGTGCCCGATTGTTTTCCGCGGTCCAAGTGGATCTGCAGGACAACTCGGCCAGCAGCACTCTCAAATGTTTGAGGCTTGGATGGCTAATACCCCGGGACTCAAGGTCATTAGTTGTACGCACCCCGCCGATGCTAAAGGTTTGCTAAAGAGTGCCATTCGCGACAACGATCCAGTTTGTGTAATGGAATCAGAGTTGCTTTACGGCTATGAAGGTGAAGTTCCAGAAGGAGAATACCTCGTTCCTATTGGTAAAGCAGCTGTTCGTAAGGAAGGCTCAGACGTTACACTTGTAAGCTTCAATAAAATGATGCTTCCAACCATGGAAGCAGCTGAAAAACTCGAAGCAGAAGGAATTAGCTGCGAGGTCATCGATCTGCGTACGATTCGCCCATTAGATCACCATACCATTGTTGAGTCTGTCAAAAAGACGAACCGCCTAGTGGTGATCGACGAAAGCTGGCCTTTCTCTGGCATCAGTGCAGAGGTAGCCTACGAGGTGCAGAAGTACGCTTTTGATTACCTCGATGCTCCCGTGACGCGAGTCAACTCTGCAGATACGAGTTTGCCATATGCTCCGACATTTGTTGAAGAGTACCTCCCTAACGCTACCAAGATCATCAAAGCAGTGAAAGAAGTTGCTTATGCTGGTGCGTAAGTAGCTCTATTGCAGCTTTCGCCAAAACACAAAAAGCCCTATTTGATCTTCATGATCGAATGGGGCTTTTTAGTTTTGGGCTTTCGAGTTACTTTTTGACAATCCTCCATTCACCTTGCTTGAGTTCGCCGAGCTTATGCTGGTCGATTTGCCTTCTAATGAGGCGCAATACAGGAAGTCCGACGGCTGCACACATGCGGCGCACTTGCCGGTTTTTTCCTTCTGTGATCACTAGTTCTATCCACGCGTCTGGTACCGTCTTACGAACTCGGATTGGTGGTACGCGAGGCTCAAAATCAGGGATGTCGATCAATAGCTTTGCTTCCGCTGGTGCAGTCTTGTGGTCGCGCTTATTGACTCGAATTACTACACCTTTTCGTAGTTTTTTGAGTTGCTCGGGTGTCGGGTCACCTTCCACTTGTGCATAGTAGCGTTTCTCAATCTTATGACGCGGATTGAGCATTTGATCAACCTTTCGCTTCTCGTCAGTGAGTAATAACAAACCCTCACTATCGCGATCAAGCCTACCAATCGGATAGACTTTTTTAGGGAGTTCAAATTCAGCTAAGGTTCGCTGACCTTCTGCTTCTGGCGTGAACTGAGAAAGGACGCCAAAAGGCTTGTGAAGGGCGATGAGCATATTCGATTGATTTAACTAGCCACTTTACTTACACATTAAACAAGAAGTGCATCACATCGCCATCAGCGACGACATAATCCTTTCCTTGCACCTTGAAGCGACCAGCTTCTTTTACTGCTGCTTCTGATTTATACGTCTCATAATCATCGTACCCAATTACTTCAGCGCGGATAAATCCACGCTCAAAGTCCGTGTGAATGACACCTGCAGCCCCAGGAGCTTTCGTGCCACGTCGGATTGTCCACGCACGAACTTCTTTCTCACCCGCAGTGAAGTAGGTGATCAGGTCGAGTAGGGTATAGCAAGCGAAAATGAGACGGTTTACACCTGGTTCTGTGAGACCCATTTCTTCGAGAAACATCTCTTTCTCTTCTTGATCATCAAGTTGAATGATTTCTGCCTCGATGTTAGCGCAAACCAAGATGACTTCTGCTTTTTCATCCTTCACCGCTTCCTTGAAAGCTTCAGTGTACTTGTTGCCATTTTTGACGCTGTTTTCGTCAACATTACAGACGTAAAGAATAGGCTTGCTGGTTAAGAGGGTCAAGTCAGTCACAAATTCCTCTTCCTTTTCATCTTGGGCGAAAGAGCGAGCTGGCTTTCCTTCTTCTAGGTGAGCAACTAGACGTTTGCCGAGGTCAGCAGAAGCGATCGCGTCTTTTTGTCCTGTCTTAGCAGCTTTATTGAGCTTTTCCAAGCGCTTCTCAAGGACTTCGAGGTCTTTGAAAATAAGCTCAGTGTCAATGATGTCCTTGTCGCGTACTGGATCAACAGAGCCGTCAACGTGGATTACTTGGTCATTGTCAAAACAACGGACTACATGACAAATTGCATTCACCTCACGAATGTTGGCGAGGAACTGATTCCCCAGACCTTCACCCTTGCTAGCTCCTTTAATCAAGCCTGCGATGTCGACAATTTCAATCACTGTTGGTACAACTGACTTCGGTTGGACCCATTCTGTGAGCATATCCAAACGCTTGTCTGGCACCGTAATGACACCCACATTAGGGTCTTTGGTTGCAAATGGATAGTTCGCAGCCAAGGCTTTTCCAGCCGTTAATGCGTTGAAAAGCGTTGATTTTCCTACGTTCGGGAGTCCGACAATGCCACACTGTAGCGCCATGAGTATTCGTTTTTAGGCTTTCGCCAAAACCTGTTCGCGGTAGCAGACCAAGTTTGTAGTTTTAGCGAAAGCGGCGCGAAAGTAAGCTATCTTAAAAACCTAGCGATACATTATCTATGAGCTATGCTATTTGGAACTTCAAATCCGCCTCCTTCGAGCTCTGAAAGAGAGTCTTGGTCTTCATGGTTAGATCGTGCAGAGCGCGAAACGTGGCAGATGGAACTGCTACTAACGGGTTTTGTAATCATACTCTTGGCGCAAGCAAAAACGCCAATGGATAAGTGGCTTGAGTTGTTGTACAACAACGGTGGCACAAACAATTTTGCGGAAGCGATCGCATTTGGAGCAAACTTACTATTGCCAAATGCATGGCTAGTGCTGTTTTCCTCACTCATTTTTGGAGTTGTCCTTCGGGCTCTTTGGATTAGTGCTATTGGATTACGATCGGTAGGCGGGAAGATTGACTTTGATCAATTAGACTTAGCCCCAAAATTTCAAGAGTTCTTAAATCGACGCGTGCCGACTTTCGATGAATACATAGCGCGCCTTGAAAACATCTGTTCGATCATTTTTGGATTGACCTTTTTATGTGTTTTCGCAATAATTGGAGGATCGATTCTTATTCTAGTGACGATGTTCATTCTTCAGCTATTTTTCTATACGCTCGAAATATTTATCGAAGACAGATCTGAAGCAGTTGGACTCGTAACCTTCTTTCTTCTTTTTATCGCAACCATTTTTGGAGGCATTATTAGTATTTATGCGATTGACTTTTTGTCTGGCTCGAAGCTTAAACAGCATAAAGGCTTTTCAAGATTTTATTATCCAATTTATCGGGTAATGGGTTGGCTTACACTAGCCAGAATCTATCGTCCGCTATACTATAATTTTGTTGATAACAAAACAGGTAGGTATGGAATTTTAGCTATTATCCCATATGGATTGATACTCTTGACCGTTGCACAATTCGATAATTCTGGCTTCTCAGACTACTTGCCAGGGTCAGCAAATTATGCCTTTGGACACGTAAACCACTATTCAGACACCCACGATGGTGTGTCTATGTCGAATGTGATGATAGATTCAAAGATCGTGAAAGGCGACCATATGCAACTGTACATTCCTCTAGGAGGAAGAAATTATAAGATTCTTGAAAGGGCTTGTGAAGAAGAAGCAAAGTCCTATGATAAACTGAATTTTGTTTCTTTGACTGACAACAAAAGATTTAAACGCTATACTGATTTTATAAAATGTGTAAGCTGTACGTATTCTTGTTTTATAGATAGTACTGAAGTTGGTCTTCCTGTAGGTATTTTGGTTCAAAATTCGACAAATGAGGAGTCACAAATTCTCACAGTTCTTGATGTAAGCGATGTAGGTCCAGGTGCTCATGTTTTACGAGTTGTGGCACATCTTGGTACGGCAAGAAGATCCAGAGAATTGGCCACCACAATTCCATTTTTTAAGCAATGAATCATCTAGCCCATGTTCACTTAAGTGGTGCTGATCCAGAAATCATTGTGGGCAATCTCAGTGCTGATTACTTGCGCAAGCGTGAGTGTCTTGAGCTTCCGCTAAAACTTCAAGATGGCGTCGCCTTACACCGGCATATTGATCATTCAACCGATAACCATCCAGACATTAGAGGAGCTTGGGCAATCTTAAGACCTAAGCATGGAAAGTATGCATCTGTGATCTTTGATATCTACTGTGACTATTTGCTTGCAACCCGTTGGGACAAGTTTGAAAGCGAACCTCTAGAGTTTGTGGCTGAGCGAGCGTATCAAGCGATACACGAGCATGGAGAGCACCTTCCTGAAGATTTATTCAACCGTTTCAAGCGAATGATCAACTCAGACTGGCTGAAGCAATATGGCAGCTATGAAGGGCAAGCCTATGTTTTCGAGCGTTTTGGTCAGCGATTATCAAAGCCAGCGCTTTTGAGTGGTGTGATAGATACGCTTCGATCCAATGAGGATGTTTTCGCGAAAGCGTTCAGTTCCTTCTACCCTTGGATGCAAACAAGCTGCCTTGAGATGATAGAAACGATGAGAAGATAAAACCCGGCTCTCTTTGATTATAATATGAGAACGCCTGTTAGAGTGAAGTTCTAACAGGCGTTCTCATGTCCCTAGATCAAATTCGTGAGCTAACAGAAGCGATTTCTTTATCCTTCGAAGTGCAAACTTATAGTCAAGGCGCGACTCAACACTTTATCTAGTACCGTACTCTGTTGCAAGCGGTCATCATAGATTAATACATTTCCTAGGCCATGGCTAAACTTGAGCTCTGGAGAAAAAATGAAGTAAGGAAAGAAAAACTGCATACCTGCTCCTACTTCAAGCTGAAAGTCACTTGGGCTAAACTTCACGAGTTCATCTGCTTGTTTAGTCCGAGCATCTGAGGCGACGTCATAACTGTACTTCACTCCACCGAGCACAAACATGCGAATGTCTTTCCAAGGCTCACTTTTGTAGCGAACCTGAACAGGGAATTCCGCGAAAACACTAGATATCTTTCTTGATCGGATATCCTCGTCTTGGTATTTGTACATGATGCTTCGTCCTGCAAATGCAAGACCTGGTAAGAATCGGATATCGATGTACTGCCCAACTTTCAAGTTGGTGACGATTTTCAGGTCAAGTCCAGGATCACGATCAACTGTTGTTGAAAGGATAGAATCGTTACGAATGAACGCATCAGAGTGGAAGAGCTTGTAACTCGAACTATTGTACCCAAGCGTGATTCCGAAGTAGTAAGGTTTCGATGAGTGATCTCGAAAATTGTAATTGCCTCTTGTCTTCTGAGCAAACATTGCGCTGCTGATCAGCACAAAAAGTGCTGCTAAGAGGAAGGTACGGTTGCCGTGTATACGGTGCATATGCCAAGAGTAAGCGCTTGCCAGTTTGGTTTTTCAAAACCAGCAGATTCAAGCAGATTTCCAAATTCTTTACCATCTGGAAAAGCTTGCACGGATTCATACAGATATCTGTATGCTCGCGGGTCACTGCTCCAGACCTTACCGATCCATGGTAAGATGCGGCCAAAGTACAAGTTGAACGCTTGTTTGAAAGGAAACTTGCGTATTCGACTAAATTCTAATACAATAATCTTGCCTCCCGGCTTGATTACCCTCCTCATTTCACTTAAACCGCCAATTGTGTCTTCGAAATTTCGCACTCCGAAAGACACAGTAGCCGCATCAAAACTGGCATCTGGATAGTATATCGCCTCACTCGCACCAGCAACAAGCTCAATTTGGTCACTCAAATGCTTATCAGCAACTTTAACTCGCCCTTTGCTGAGCATATCGTTGCTTATATCAATCCCGATGACCTTCGCATCTGGTCTTTGACTCAATATTTCGAGCGCGACATCAGCTGTTCCAGTTGCCATGTCCATTACGAGAAGGTTGGGTTTTTGCGGAAGCAGACTAACCGCCTTTTTACGCCAAATGGTGTCAATCCCAAGTGTCAAAACGCGATTCAATACATCGTAGTAGGGGCTGATGTTATCGAACATCCGTTCTACCTGCATCTTTTTAGACTCTTCGCCTTTAGCAGCAGCTGTATCTGAATAAGGATTGACGTGTATACTCATAGCTTGGAGGTGCTTCGAGGTAGTTACAATTCGAAAGCCCAGAGGGTTGCAAAGGTAAAAGGATATGGTACGTGAGATTTGGGACGCAAGAAGGGCCATGTCACACATCCCACGTCTCATATGCCATATCCGAATTAAAAAAGCCCTCCCCGACACTAGGTCAGGAAGGGCTGCAATCGGGATTATATAACTTGCTCTAGCGAGCGTTCTAGTGTTTCACAAGTGCGCGTACCTCGGTAGTACCATCTTGAGAGATTGCACGTAGGTAATACGTACCTGGACGGAGGCTGGTAGTGTTTAACTCGTGACGGCCAGCTTGATAAGTGCCCTTAAGGACAACGGTACCAAAGCTGTTGATGATCTCGTATTGAATGTTGCCAACCTCAGCTGTAGCCAACTCAACGGTGAGTAAATCACCAACTGGATTAGGGTAGACTTTAGTCATCAAGGCAAGTTGTTCAACTGAGAGGCGAACTTCAGAACTACGTGCATCCTCTGTCGAAGGTGCGCGGTGAATTACACGGTAGCTCGCCTCGCCTGTTGGAGCGAACTTATCCTCGTAGCTGTAGTCGAACCATTCTGCCAATCCTTTTGCATCGAGTGAAGTGATTACTTCGTAATCCTCACCGTCTAGCATACGCTCAATATCGAAGTATGAACCTTCAACCAAGCTGATTGCATTCCATTCGATTAGGTTAGTACCTCGCTGACTACGGCCAGAAGTTGATCCGATTTGACCTGGGCCAAAGCAATTAAGGATGTTGATTTGTAGACTATCACGTCCTACACAACCGTCTGCAGAAGTCACCGAGAGATTGATAAAGCGAGGTCCTGTTGTAGAGAAACTCACATCGTTAACCACACGGCCTGTTACGAATTGAGGAGTTGCATCTGCACCAAAGTCCCACTCAATTGTTGATGGCATCGTGCTATCAGCAGTAACCGTGAGCGTAGAGCTCAAGCAGAAGGTGGTAGCACCACTCGTAATTTCTGCCAACGGTAGCGGATTTACTTGCTTAACGATCACGTTTGAAGCGCCAGTGAAGTCTACACATCCACTCACTCTTGCAAGACGGATGTAGTATACATCTTCAACTAAAGAACTCGGCTGGTAGGTTACTCCACGTGCACCGTTGATCTCAGTCCAGTTAGGATCATTAGGTCCTTGGTACGTTGCAGAACGCGAACGAATCCACTGGTACTCTGTGGCTCCTGTTGGTGTGCTCAAAGAGGTAATCAAGTTTGGAACATCACCAAAGCAAACAGCTTCGTCACCATCAATTACACCAGGTCCATCGACCTCTCCACAATTCTCGTGAAGACCCATATCGATGTTGTCGATATCCACACTTGCTGCGGTAACTACAATGTCAGCTGATCGTCGAGTCACTGGATCAAAGTCACTATCGAGATTTTCATCCGTTCCTTGCAGTGCATCGGTGAAAACGAAAGAAGATGCAATGGAAGAAGTTGTTTGGTCAGCTTCAACGTAGTATGTACCTGGTACAACGTCATTAAAGAAGTAGTTGCCTTCCTCGTCGGTGACAGTAGAGTTAACTTGGAATCCATCCGTCGAACGGATCAAGCGAACAGTCACACCTTGGATAGATGTTTCAAATGGATTTTGAATACCATCATGGTTCTCATCATACCAGGCTCGATCACTAATCACGATCACACTTTCACGTGGAATGTATCCAGCATCAGTATCGTAGTCTCCTACACCGTGTGCGGTTACTTGTCGGTTGATTGCACCAGTTACTGGATCCATATCGCTATCAAGTGCAGGGTCGCCACCTTGATTAACAGGACTGTGTAAGTAGTCTTGGAATGCAGGGAGTTGGAAGATTAAGAAGTAATTTCCCATTGGTAACTGATCAAATCGATACGCCCCATCTGCGTCTGAAGTCGTCGTGAAATTGACTCCGACTCCCATGAAGTCTGTACCTGAAAGTGTGATGTTAACTCCTGGCAGACCTACCTCTGTAGCATCTTGAATACCATCACCGTCCTCATCTTCCCAAACGAAGTCAGAGATCATTGAAGGCTCAACAAGTAGGGTGTCGTGTGTACACGTACAGCCGTTTGCATCGGTTACGGTCACGGAGTTGACACCTCCAGCAAGACCAGCTGCGTTTTGATTTGCACTACCACCTGTCCACGCAAATGAGTAAGGAGCAGTTCCACCGACAACATCTACAGTCGCCGTTCCATCTGTCGCGCCAAACCGACTAACATTGAAATATGCATTGAAGACTGAAGTCGGACGTGCAGTACACTCTAAAGCATCAGGATCTTCAAAAGTGAAGCTTTGAACAGCCTCGCAGCCAGCCGCATCTGTTACAGTTACTTCGTAAGTACCTGCAGCCAAATTTGTACGGTCTTGAGTCGTTACTAAGTCATCCCACATGAATGAATATGGAGCAAGTCCTCCTGTTACTGTCAGACGAATGTTCGCCTCAGATCCTCCAAAGCAATCAAGTTCATCAACTTCAGAAGTTACGATTGGTCCAGTTGATTGATTCTCAACTCTAACGCTTGCAGAGCGAACACATCCACGATTGTCTGTAATTGTTATGGTATAGGTACCAGCAGCTAGCATTACCGCTGTATAGTCCGTTTGGTTTGCACTATCGTCCCACGTTAGGGCGTATGGCGCCTCACCACCCGTTACAACAACACTTGCGGTTCCGTCCATCTCACCAGGACAAGTCGCATCCGTTTTAGAAACCGTTAATTCCATTTCTGGAACATCAATAACAGTTGCGGTTGCTTGGAAGACACATCCTCCTGCGTCAGTTACGTTTAGTTCGTAGTTGCCGTCAGGTTGGTTTGTTAGTGTCTGAACGTTAGCTTGTCCTACCGGTCCCCAGTTGAAATCGTACGGAGGAGTACCTCCTGTAATATTGGCCGAAAGCTCGCCACCATCCTCACCACATACAGGCTGAATAACATCGATTGTTGCTGTCAGTGCATCAGGTTCGGCAAGTGTAATTGACTGCATTTGAGTGCAGTTGTTAGCGTCTGTAACAGTCACTTCGTAGGTACCTGGACCTACGTTATTTAGGTTTTGAGTTGTTTCACCATTGCTCCATGCAAAGCTGTAAGGAGCTAATCCTCCTGTCGTTGTATTACGAATCTCTGCATTAGCAGCTCCGTTACAAGTAACATTATCTCCATCAAGAGAGATAGAAATTGGTGTTGTAGAATCTAAAGTTGCGCTCACAGTTGCCAAGCAACCGTTAGCATCTGATACCTCGATTGAGTATGTTCCTCCTGGTAGCCCGTTTGCTGATCCAGTATTAGAAACATCTGGGGTCCAATTATAAACAAATGGAGCTGTACCACCAGTCACGGATACATCAATAGTACCGTTAGGCTGGTAACAGATAGGTTCTGTAAATGCAATGGTCGCAGCAAGCGTTGCTGGTGGAGCAATCGTAGTCGACCCAGTCACAGTGCAGCCATTGGCATCAGTGATGTCAACATCATAGGTGCCTGCAGGTAGGCTTGTAAGCGTAGCTGAGCTCGCACCATTCGACCAAACATAGGTATAAGGAGCTGTTCCCCCGTTTACTACTGCTTCGACTTCCGCATCATCTGCAAAAAGACAAGGATCGTAATTTTGGGTAACGTTTACCGTTAATTCCTCAGGACTGAAGATTGTCACTGTTTCAATTGTTGCGCATCCGTTTCCATCAACGATCTCAAATTGGTAATCACCTGCAGTCATTCCTGTTCGGATCAGGTCAGTGCTTCCGTTGTCTAACCACTGGTAGGTGAACGGATTTGTAGCATCGATAATCGTGATGGTTGCAGATCCATCTGCATCTCCAAAGCACGTTACAGCTGTTGTATCTGCTTTCAATGTTGGGATAGGGAATGCACTAATCGTTACAACGTTCGACCAAGCACCAGGCTCTGAACAAAACTCTCGATTTGCTACACGTACGAAGTAGGTCACTTCGTTTACTGGTGCAGGATCTAAGTATGGGGTTGTTGCGCTACTTGCCACTGTCCAATCAGGACTCCCTGGAGCGTACACATTCGTAGTCGTACTCTGGTACCATGTATAACGCATACCGTTTGAACCACCAGAAGCTCCCATTGTATTACGAATGAGTGTTGGGTCGAAAGGAATACCACATGCAGTTTGATCTCCGTCGATCGTACCACCATCGGTAGCATTATCGCAGCAATCAATCTCTACCGTAACGTAATTACTCTCACCAGCATACTCCGTACAATCAGATCGACGTGAGCAACGCATGTAATACGTTGTCTGTGTGACTGGCATAGGTGTATACTCAGGCGTGGTAGAACCCTGAATGATGGTCCAACTGACAGGTTGTCCACCTGCAGGATCAGACGTCGTCATCATCCATAGGTATTCAATCGCCCCTGTTCCACCAGAAGGTGAGGTCACATTGACGATCATTGGTGGTTGAAATGACGGATTGGCGCAACCTTCGACATCATTGCCGATGGTTCCACCATCTGTAATATTATCGCAGGCAGTTTGTGCTGGTGCGAAGCTGTGCCGGTTTCCCTCTAAGTCGAGGTAACTCCAGTTGCTTGAAGATGCTGCAATGCCATCAGTAAAACTGAATAGCGCAAACAATCCAAAAACGATTGCGGTCTGGAGAAGACGAGTACGTCTGCTCATTGTAATGTATTTAATGTAGAACATGTAGTTTCCCGATTGGGCATCCTCACAATAGCTTCCTATGGCAGGGATGATTATCAAGGGTACAAGTGAAAAATTGGTGCCAATACGCTTGAGGGATCGGTTAGCTTTTCCCGTTGAATGGTAGTATTCGCCCTTTTTTCGGTCCTCATTCAGCTTTCGCTAAAACACATTAAATAATTTAAATATTTATAATCTTTTGCTTTAAAGAGGCCTATAATACTTTTGACCTTTTTAGCTGATATCAGCTCTATTTAACACATGTAACATATAAATATGTCATTCTTGCCAACGAAAAGGCAGTTGACTGGTCGCTATAACACGTTTATGGTAAAAAAGCCATGCCTTAAACTTGCATCCTAGAGATCTATTTTTGAAGTACTAGCAGTGAAATAACTCGTTAGGAAAGCTAAATTTTGAAGCAAAATGAGCCTGTTTGAATGCCTAACCAAGCAGTTTTTTCAGCTCTTGTTAAAACTCGAATAATCTCAACGCCAAGAGATCTGTGTACCTTTAACCTGTGTTAAAAGCTGTCACTCGCATTCCCTCTTTCCTGTTGCTATTCTTGCTAATCTCAACGCAAGTTTTGGCGCAAGTTGAAGACTCTAGTACGGGCAAAGCACCAGAGCCTAATGTTGATGCAGTACCTAACTCAACACAGGATGAGGTAGAGCGTCTTGATGATGGCTCTCTAGAAGAAGAGGATGGAGACAGCGCTGCGGACCTAGAACGAATTTCTGAAGCAAGAGCCTACTATTCACAGCATCCAATTGATTTAAACAGCGCCTCTCGCGAATCCTTTTCTGCACTCAATTTGCTGAGTCCAGCGCAAGTGAATGCAATCTTAGAACATAGAGCAACTTCGGGAGATTTCATTAGTCCGCTCGAACTACAATCGGTCAGACTTCTCAGCATTGATGAAGTTCGAAACCTCATGCAATACGTTACGGTCAAAGAAGGAGTATCCAATGCCGTAAAGACCATAAGAGCCAGAATTAAGGACGCTACGGGTTTCTTAGCCACTCGAACGGCTTACCAGACAACCACGCAGAATACTGACAACTGGCTCGGACCTCGCTTACCTGTATACATTCGTGCAAGATGGAGTGCTGGTCGTCAATTTTCTGCAGGAATTGTGGTTGAAAATGATGCGGGTGAACCTTACGGAGGTCCAGACAATAAGCTGTTTTTCGATTACATCAATATGCACCTGTACGCAGACGAGCTTCCTGGTGTCGTAAGGACTGTAGCTCTGGGTGATTATGGGGTCAATTGGGGACAAGGACTGGTAACCTATACTGGGTTTGGAACAGGAAAAGGAGCCTTCGTTATGGACGTTCAACGTAATCCGCGTTGGATAATTCCTCATGCTTCTGTACGTGAAGTAGGGTTCTATCGTGGAGCAGCTGTAGCTGCCGAACTTGGATCTTTCAAAGTCATGGGTATGGCTTCTCACAAGCGTCTAGATGGTGCTATTGACACCTTAAGCGGCGAAGACATCGACTTCGAGTTTTCCTCTTTCCGTCTCAGCGGACTTCATCGAACTGCCAATGAAATTGCAGGTCGGCGATCAAATACGGCTACTACCGTTGGAGGCGCAATAAAATGGGATCAAAAGTGGGGTAATATTTCGCTGCAACACATGCAACATCAGTTCGATGTTCCCTTTGTTGAAGGCGGCGCTCTGTATCAGAACTTCAACGTGTCTGGTGACCAACTTCGAAACACCAGCCTCGCATGGCAGACCTTTCTAGGGCCTGTAAGTTGGTTTGGCGAAGCGGCAGTGGATATTAACAACGAGACAGCATTGCTTTCTGGAATCCAGATTGGCTTGGATCGTAAAACCGATATGAGTATCGTATACCGTCGCTACGATGTAGGCTATCGAACGCTATACAACAATGTATTCGGCACGAGTCGCCGTCCTGAAAATGAAGAAGGCATCTATTTCGGTATTCGAACTCAGCTTGCTAAGCGCTGGATGCTACAAGGTTTTGCAGATTTATACGTGCATCCGTTTGCTCGCTTTAGAAGCAGCCGACCTACTGCTAATCAAGATGGTCTGATTCGGGTGACATACGAAAAGCGCCGTAAATACAACGTCTATGTGCAATTGCGCCATCGAGATAATGAACGCGACTTAAGTCGGTCAGAGAGTGGTACGCTTCGAACGATTGATCCTTTTGTACGAACATCAGCTCGAATACAAGGTCAGGTGCAGATGAGTAAAGTGGTCACTTTACGCGCCCGTGTTGAGTTTGCACGCACTAGTTCAGAAGGAGAGATCAGCGAGGGAACAGTCGTATATCAAGATCTCATTTTGAAGCCAGCAAAGTTTCCTGTCAGCTTAACTGCAAGGGTCGCGCTCATCGATACTGATGATTACGAAAGTCGTATTTATGCATACGAAAATGACTTGCTCTATCGCTTTCGAATTCCAGCTTATTATGGGACTGGATATCGTGGGTATGTAAACCTGCGTTGGCGGGCTAGCCGAAAACTAACCGCAGAATTAAGAGGAGCGCTAGGCAGAAGAGAAGGCGCCGACGACCAGGTTGAGCTGGCTGCGCAGATGCGGTATAAGTTTTAAGAGGTATCTGAACCGTCAGATCTAGCGAGTTACTCATCTCGAAAGCGAAAACTAAGATTCACGTTCAACTAGTCTTTACGGCTGATCTGACGGTTCGATGCTAACCCGCTTTTCCTCGATCGTTCCGACTGCGTCAGGTCCTCCAACGGAATGACGCTAATGGAAAAGAGCACAAGGATCACCTCCTTGCATACAGCAAATACTTCTTCCTCATTTCTAAATATTCAGCCAATTCATCAGCATACGATGCGCGAAAGTCGCTCATACTCATTCCTGAATTAATTGCTTTGCGTAAGGCGTCAGTTCCTGCACACTTGTCAAAATGATCGTTGCGATCAATGAATGATGAAGCATCTGTTTTAGACATCATCTCTACCACTATCTCAAAATCAATTGAGCTTGGCGCTCCTATCTCGTTGTCTCGTAAGTCAATTCCTTTACACTCTTTTCCCTCAAGTTTAGGATACTTGGAAGCTGACCGAGAAGTTGGTGTAAACGTGAAATCTCCAGCTCGCTCAAGCTCTGGGTGACCAACCACCTGAAACGGAAAATCAGTTCCGCGGCCTACGCTCATTATCGTGCCTTCGAAGAAGCATAGGGTTGGGTAGAGGTAGATACTGGTTTGGTTGGGCAAGTTTGGCGATGGCTGTATAGGCAATATCCACTCATCACCAACGGTGTAATTTTGGACAGGCACAACAGTCAATAAAGTCTGCTTTCTATCTGTCAACCAGCCTTCGCCGTTAATCATTAGGGCGAGTTCTGCTACAGTGAGGCCATGGGCGACTGGGATCGGATGCATCCCAATGAAGGATTGGAACTCAGGTTTTAGGATTGGTCCATCAACAAGTAAGCCGTTAGGGTTCGGTCGATCAAGCACGACTACACGCTTCCCAAATTTAGCTGCTGCATCCATGACATAATGCATCGTTGAGATGTAGGTGTAGAATCTTACCCCTACATCTTGGATATCAAATACAACGACATCGAGATCGTCCAACATCGCCTTGGTTGGCTTCTTGGTTTTGCCGTAAAGCGAAATAATCGGCAGACCAGTTTTTGGATCTTTCTGATCAGTCACTTTTTCGCCATCGCTCGCTTCACCTCGAAATCCGTGCTCGGGGCCAAAGACTTTCACAACATTGATATCTGGATCAGCGTGCAAGCGATCCACCAAATGCTGCCCACCACTCGTCGAGGTGTGATTGACGACGAGTCCAACGCGTTTGCCTTTGAGCTCCTGCTTAACAAGCTCGTATTGATCTGCAGCGACAACTGGTTTTGGAGAAGTTGTTTTTTCACCTTCCGGTAAAACCTCCATTGTTCCTTGTGCTTCTGTAGTGGAGTTACTACAAGAAATACAGAAGAGTAGAAAAATTCCTACAAAAGTTTTTAAGTTCACGTTGTCGTAATTTATTCGGCGAAGAAACACTACTAAAACTGCCTGAAAGCAAATTTGCGTATTCAGGCTACTGAGACACTATGAAGTTCGCGATTGTCGATTTAGAGACGACTGGGCTGAAGGCCTCCAAACACAAGATTACCGAAATCGCGATTATCCTCCATGATGGCGAGCAGGAGATCTCACGTTGGCATACGCTCATCAATCCTGAAGTGAAGATTAATACGGCAATCACAGAGTTGACCGGCATCACAAATGACAATGTCTCAACTGCTCCAAAATTTTATGAAGTAGCAAAAAAGATTGTCGAACTCACCGAGGACCATGTCTTCGTCGGACATAACGTCCGCTTCGACTACACGTTTTTGAGAGAAGAATTCGCGCGACTTGGCTTCACTTACACCCGCAAACAACTCTGTACACTGCAACTCGCTCGAAGAGTGTTCCCAGGTGGAAAGAGTTATGCCTTAGGTAAACTTTGCAAGAAGCTCAACATCTACCACCAAGATGCTCACCGCGCTATAGCAGATGCTCAAGCAACTGCAGAGTTGATGACAATTTGCTTAAAGAAGGACCAGCAACGGGATTCAGAAGTAGACACGCTCAAAAGCACCATGCGGGAAAGTTTGCTCCCTGGTGGGCTGAGCATGAAGCAAATTCACAACCTGCCCGATCAATGCGGCGTCTACTATTTCTTAAACAGTAGAAAGGAAGTGGTCTATGTAGGCAAGAGTCAAAATATTCGCCGACGTGTGTTGGAGCACTTTGCACAAAAAGACGATAAAGGTAATCGTCTGCATAATCAGGTTCGAAGCATTCGATACAAGCTAACTGGTTCAGAATTGGTCGCCTTGCTTTTTGAAAGTCACGAGATCAAGCGTTTGTTGCCTGTGATCAATCGAGCTCAAACGAGACGGTATTTTCCATTCGTCTTGCATAAGGTGATTGATGAAAACGGTGTGAGTCAACTACACGTCAATCGACCGAACGCCTCAGGATTTTTGACCCTCGATGTGGTCGCAGAGTATTCCTCCCAAGCGAAAGCAAAAGGAGCTTTGCAATTCATCCAGCAAGAGTATGACCTCTGTGGCCGGTACGTCAACTTAGAAAAAGGGAAAGCTGGTACACCTTGTTTTCACTACCACCTGAAGTCTTGTCTTGGTGTTTGTGCAGGATTGGAAGATGTTGACGGTTACAACGCTAGAGTAGAGGAGGCCTGCAATCACATCAAGACCGTATTCGGCAAGGATTTTTTCTTACTCGATGAAGGTCGTACTCCTGAAGAAGAGGCAGTCATCCTCATTGAAAATGGTCGTTATCAAGGCTACGGCTATCGTCCAAAACCTAAGCGTCGAGTGGCCAGTCCTTGCAAGAAAAAACTACGCGCTGTCATTGAACCGTATCGGGGTAATCCTGAGACGGCTAGGATTATTAAGCGATATGTGCGGGAGGGGAATGTACGGGTGGTTGAGATTTGAAAGCCCGCGGCTTCCGCACTCTGTGCGGGCGGGCGATCAGTTAACTCTGAAATTTAGTTTTCATCACCCGAGTCCCGCACGGAGTGCGGAAGCCGCCTCGAATCCCATCCAGTTATGCATCTCAGATCTCACTTCTCAGGTCTCACTTCTGAATTTGCTCCACAAATTCATACGTCCTCTTCTCTGAATACGTCCAAGGCACACCAGGCAAATCAAAGCCTACGTGGCCTCCTTGTTTAGTATGCTCTAAGAAGACCTTGTCATTGGTTTTGGCGAAAGCAGAATCATAGCAGCGACCACCTAGCATAGGGTCATTAATTGCTTGGACAATGAGGGTTGGCGTAAGCGTCTCAGCTAGATGGTATATCGGACTGACATCTCGATAAAAATCCTCTGGTACGGCGTCCTCTGGATAGTCGTGAAGTGGCAAGGAAAACGCACGATCAAAAGCATCCCAATCACCTATGTTTTCAAGCGTTTCTAAGCCAGGAATATCATGGACTTCTGCCTTCGCATGCAGCTTATCTCCAATTGACTTCCAGAAGCGTTTGCTGTAAAAATGACCGATCGGTGTCTCCAGAGCCTTGATACTGTCACCTAGCGAGAGTGGACTACTATAAGCGACTACAGCACTGAACAATTCTTGAGCTTCTTGCGGACGTCGAGATACTAAGTTAAGGCCAATGTTGCCGCCCATGCTGAAGCCGACATAGGCCAAAGGTTGGTCTGGGTATTCTTGTTTTAAGTGGTGGGCGACAGCCTGCAAATCCGGATAATCGCCATGGTGATACATGCGACGAAGGCGGTTCAATTCACCAGAGCAACTTCTAAAATTGATCGCACAAATTTGCCAATCACGTTCACCGAAATAGTGCGCCATACCGCGGACATACGGACGATCTGCGCTGCCTTCCAAACCGTGGCCGATGACCAAAATTCCTTTGGTTCCTTTAGCGTAAGAGTGGTCGAGATCTAGGAAATCACCATCCTCGAGTTCAAGCCGCTCACGACGGGAAGCAACCGCTGGC
>CALDTK010000251.1 GCA_937924035.1 uncultured Saprospiraceae bacterium
GGGTAGTTCTTCGCCCGATAGCACACGCAGGAGGCTGGTTTTGCCTGTTCCGTTGCGGGCGACGAGTGCGACTTTGTCTCCCGGATTGATTTGGAGGGAGAGGTCTTTGAAGAGCAGTTTGTCGCCAAAGGCTTTGGAGACGTTTTTAAGTTCGAGGAGCATATGGGGATCAGCGTAGGCTTACGAGGATTTTTCGTAAGCGGGGCGAAGGTAGTGAGGGATCGGCAGTCCCGTGGAGGCAGGTGAATCTGCGCTTTGCTAGATTTTTTTGGATTCGTGGGGTCGTAAAATTGTTCCTCTTGCACTGGTGTTTCGCTGGCCTAGAATCGTAGCCTTGCTCTATAGTCTTATCGCGTTCGACCCTACGTTATTATTGTTTGATTGTCTGGACCCACGCACTGGCGCGGGGCGTTGTAGTCGGGGGTGGGGGTATTAAGCTTTACTTGGCGTTCGTGGGGTCGTGGATTTGTTCTTTTTGAATAGGTTTTACGTACTCCTGATTTGCTAGCCTTGCGCTTTAGTTTTAGAGCGTTCGACCCCACGTAATTGTAGTTCGACTGTCTAGACCCACGTGTTTGCACGGGGCGTTGCAGTCGAGCTCTAGCCAAGTTGATTTGCGATTTTAGCTTTCAAAGCTCTCCATTCTCTCCAGAAAGCTAAATATCCATTTTGTCTTTCAAGGTCTCCAGAAAGGTCTTTAGATTGACTATTCTCGTAGAACGTTTCTACTTCGGTTGCAAAACGGAAAATTATTGTTGCATACTCATCAGGAGGCACAATGACTTCAGTTTCATTCCAAGTGGAATGTTTTATGTCTCCGTTTTTTAAATGCTCGATCGTCCAATTGATGCCATTTGGACAGCCGCCTAGAGTTACGGTTTTCCCGTCTGGACTTGGATAGAATCCATGACCGCAGCACGGGAGTAACTGGCTGTAATAATCACCTGCATTATAGTCTTGGAATATGGTTCGCATCAAGTGCAATGCAGTTGAACTTACGGTCCAGCGGCGATCTTTATCTGAGAGGATCTCGTTTCCAATTCGTAAGAAGACGTTTCCGTGAGCACAGAGGTCTTTTGGGTCATCTTTACCATCATCCTTTACCCAACTAATGCTCAGGAGTTTGATTTCGAATGGTGGTATCATATAGGTGAATGTATGAGTGAAATAATAAATGGATATGCATACGCTGATCCAGTGTAATTTAAATATTCGGATTCAGAATTAATGTTAATCTAGTTTTAAAAAATATTTGTCTTTTAGACCCACTTGATACTGGCGAGCTAGCTCGCCTTCAAATAAATATTCTCCCGATCTGCATCAATCACGACGTGAAATCGCTTCAACAATTCACCGCCAATTACGCTCATTTTCTGCCGACCGATCGAACCTTCAAAAAAGCCAACCGTGAGGCTATCAACACTCGTTGATCCAATGGAAAATTGTGGTAAGGTTCCTTTCTTGGTTTTTAAAATATTATTGTAGGAATCCTTCAATTCTTGTTCGGAGGTTATTTCAATTTGTGAACCGATATTACTACTTACTGCAAATTCATCATCGTATAAAATAGATCCACTAAATCCAGAATGAATCAAGAAGCTTTGAGGGTAGTCCTTCCCTCCAATCCTGCTGATCCCTTCAATAAACATTAGGTCATTTTCGTATCGCAGGGCAACTTTTTCAAACGTCTCGATTTTAGCAGGGAGGCTAGGGTGGACAATAAGGATGCGCTTGTTAAAGTCTAGTTCAATGGCGTGACCTTCGAAGAGATTTGGTCCGAATTTTCCATCGGTAGTTGGACCTGAATTTTGGCCTTCCCAAATACGAAGACTATCCCAGTTAGATCGACCAATTTGAAGTGTATTGTTGGAGCTGTATCTAGCCTCGCTTTCCCCTCCCCAGCTTTGTACATCGCTACTATTGTCCCAAACAACAGAGGATGTTTTTTCTGAAGAGCTTGTAATTAGGCTGACATCATTGGCAGCGGTATGGAACATCAAATTGACCGTATCCGTGCTATTTACGATTGCTTTAATCGAGATGTTATTGTGCTCGGTCAGTTCAAAGGGGATGGTATCTGCTATGCGTTTTGTCGGACCCGTTATTTCGGTTTGACTGAAGGACACTTGGTTTGTGAACAGGATAAGTATTACTGTCAAAAAAGGGAAGCGTTTCATGGAAATTGATTGAGACTAGCGTGTCCTCAAGAAACAATAGATAGACCGTTGTTGCGGGGTTGATTTGTTTAACGCGATGTTATTCTAGACCTTAATTCGCTCTCAAAACCTCCCGTACAAACTCCGCACTCTTCCCCGCTTGCTTCATCACTTTTGAGCTTTCATCTTCCACGAACATGTAGGGGATGCCTTGTTTGATACCTTCCTTTATCACGCCTTCGATGTTGAATTGGCCGGTGCCTAGGACCACGTTCGTCTCGACGTCAGAATTGTGGGGCAGTGCATGCGGAACGCCTTTTTGGCAATCCTTTAGATGCAATAATCGAAACTCGCCGGGGTAGCGTTGCATCCATTCTACGGCATCTTGGCCTGGACGTTCGATCCAATAAATGTCGAGTTCAAAATCGTAGTGTTTTGATTTGCGGACAAGTTCGTCGAGCATCATTCCCCCTTTCGGGTGTGGCACAAACTCGTAGCCATGGGGGTGGTAGAGTAGAGTGATTCCCGTCTCGTGTGTGGCACGGGGATCCTCGCCTTTCGGCGGGACTTTCGCCAAAACCTTTCCTGCCTTGTTGAAGACCTTGCTTGCCTTACGCGTCTCGCGTTTGGTGAGCACAGTATCTGCGTGTGGGATCCAAAAGCAGACGGCATATTTGGCTCCGTATGCTTTTGCCCTGGCTGCTACAGCTTTCGGATTTTTTTGAAGCTCTTCATAGGAAGCACTCACGCTCACCATTTCGATTTGATGGTCGGTGAGGAGTTGTTTGTACTCGTCGAAGGGCAGTCCGTAGGTGCCGTCATTACCGTCTTCTACATGATGAATCCCCCACGCTTGGATACTATCGAGGGATCCTTGAAGGTCTTTCGACATATGGTTGCGCAGGCTGTAGAGTTGTAGGCCTACGTCTTGGGCGAAGAGGGTGGAAGTGAATAGGAAAATTGAAAAGAGGGCTAGGAGGCGCATGGAGGGAAGGTAAGGCTTCGCTGAAGCTTATTGGTTTTGCTTCGCTTGAATTGCATGACGTGCGTAGGGTCGTAAAATGGTACCTCTTGCAAAGGTGTTTCATGGTCCTAGAATCGTAGTCTTGCTCCTTAGTCTTATCGCGTTCGACCCCACGCTATTGTTGTTCGACTGTCTAGACCCGCGTGTTTGCACGGGGCGTTGCAGTCGTTGGGGTGGTGGTGGTGGGAATCACGACGTTCGTGGGGTCGCAAAATGGTACCTCTTGCAGGGTTATTACCCAATCCTAGGTTGGTTGTGTTGCTCTTTAGTTTTAGTTCGTTCGACCCCACGTAAAGTTGTTTGACTGCGTTGCAGTCGTGGGTAGTGCGCTATGCTAGAAATCGATCATCTAAGTCAACCCTTTGCTCTCCGAGTAGGCGTTTTAATTCCTGAAGTGATGATTCTTTAGCATGATGTGCTTCCTGATTTTCAACGTATTGGACAAGTTTAGGTATAGCTTCTCGGCTGTACGAAAATGCGCTGTATCCCCTTTGCCAATTTGAAAATTTTGGGAAAACCGTATGTTTTTTAATCCAATCATTCGTTGCCAGTTTAACATCCTTGATGAGACTAGAAAGAGATACGGAAGGATGTGGCGCAAATAGGATGTGTAAATGATCATCGACCCAGTTAATGGCATGCACAATGCACTTCTTGTTGCGAATTACCACAGCCATGTAGGCATACATACGGAGTCTGTTATCTCTGTTTTTGAAAACAGGCTCTCGATCCTTTGCCGAAAAAACAACCTGATAAGTTATCTGAGTGTACGTGGACATCTAGCAAATATAAAACAAAATGTTTATTTTGATTGGTCCCGACTGCGAAGTAGTCGAACAGCTTAGCGTAGGGTTGAACGCTGATATCTTCAAGCAAGACACCTATCTAAAGCTCTGGAGAAGTCATGAGCAAGAGTCGCAATTTTCCAACCCTACGCACGTCAAGCAGCAACTCCAGGTCCTCCATCCCCGACTGCGAAGTAGTCGAATAGGAATAGCGTAGGGTCGAACGCAAAATTGTGGTGCAGATGGAAGGTCTTGTTGCAACGCAAATAGTTGAACTTGTTGCATTTTCAAACGACCCTACGAAACGGTAAATCTCGGTTCATATCCCATCTATCGACCCTACGCTTCACTTATTTAATAATCGAAAACATCCATAAAAGAACAAGCGTAAGTGGTGTCAAGAAAAGCAGATATAAAATATATGTCGCTAACGAGCGGAGTAATATCAGAATGGCCCCCTGCTTAGAAAAGAACTGCCAAAAGACAAATAATTGATAAGTGATACTCATGACGACTATTGCAAGTGCAAGGAGTTCAGTATCGCCAGTTAAATAACTTGTAATGGCGTATAGAATATAAATCAACGTCTGTTGTCCAATGATGTAAGCATTCAGTACAACGTGCTCCACGAAGTTGTACCCTGTTCCCTTGAAGGCAAGAAAAGAAGCCAAAGCATAGACAGGTAAGAAAAGTAGTATCGTATAGGAATAGCGATCGGCGAACCAGGTTAATGCTGATAGGTCGCTTTTATGGTTTCCTCCTTCCGCAAAGCCTGAAATAGCATCGTTCAGAATCGTCTCAGTGCCCAGCGCTCGTGTCAGGAAGAAGTAAACTGTAGAGATAAGAAACGCGTACGCTATCGGTTTAAAGTGATTCTTACGTTTGCCACCCAAGAACGCTCGAATGCTATGCCCTGGCCTTACAAAAAGCTCCTTAAGCGTGAAGAAGAAACCTCTATTGATCTGAAAGACACCTTCCGAAAGCTGGCTTGCAAGGCTGGCCAGCGTGAGCCGAGCCACGGTCGTCTTTTGACCGCAATTGCTACAATAGTGCCCAGAGGCTTCTTCGCTACAATTTTTACAAGTCATTCTTGCAAGGGGTTTGCTTCGTTAGAAAGGTAGCGAATTTCAAGAGTTGTTCTTAAGGTTTTGGCGGAAGCTCAAAATGAACCTTACTCATGCAGGGATAGCACAAAAAAGCCCAAACAAGAGCATTACTCCTGTCTGGGCTTTAAAGCGATTGCTTAGGAGGTCCTAAAAGCCAATCACTTTTCTATGTACACGATTGCCTTGCATATCCGTGAGCACGAGGAAATAGGTTCCTGCTCCCGGAACTTCTAGCATAAAGGACGTAGACTGCACTCGATCACTACTAAGCTGGCGTCCTTGTAAGTCATAGATCACAGCAGTACCTCCAATCGCCTGCTCAGCAAGCTCAACTCGGAACTGGCTGTTGGTCGTTGGGTTTGGAGAAACGGTCAATTCAAATGCATCGACATCTTTTGTGCCTACGAGATTCTCATCAATGACAGCGCGTATTAAATTGTCATTAATATCGGCATCGTTAGCTGCTACAATTTCAACGAATACTGTATTCTCATCATCATTTACGAATCCCGTTGGGTTGGTAAAACTGTGCATGTAAGACGAGCCCGAAGCGATCATTGCAGAAATTGTTTCTTCACCTTGGAAATCACCGTTCACATAATAACGGATCGTTGAACTCGCAACCGCTTCACTTCCATTGTTTGTGATTTCAGTATCAATCGTTCGGAACACAGGAGCACTCGGATTTTCATTCGTCGTGATGTTAATGGAAGAAGTCTTTAGGTTGGTGCGACTCACATACGGCTCATCACTCATTTCAACAAAGTAGGTCCACATGCGGTAATGCGGCTCCGTGTGACTTCCGTCATTGTAGCCGGTATTCAGCAAGTTTGTGTAGGTCTCGAACGTGTAGTCAATTTCTGTTGTTTGACCTGGTGTTGCAATGGAGGTGGTGTTGATTACAAAAGGTGATACTTGCTCTCCTGGACACCATCCTGCACGTGAAAGCGTCCATGTACCTGCTTGGTTTGCGCAAGGATTCTGTGCACAGTCCGCTTTCCAAAGGTCATGGTCGAAGGTGTCACCGTTAATGCTGAGTTCGTGCGTTTTTTGTGAAAACTCAGCAGCATTATCGGTGTTGCCCTGGCCGTGACCAGAAAGCGTAACGCGAACTTGGCTTTGTTTGGTTTTGGCATCGACCGCAATTTGACGAGCTTCTAAATCATAGCTAACCGTTGGTTCGCCATACGTCACATAATCATTGAGCCATAAAGGATTAAGTCTTTGGTATGGGTAGTTTGCATTTCCTTGGGCAAATTCTAAATCTGCGCTGACCAACCAACCATTCGGGCCCCAAACTTGGACGTAGCTTTTAAATTGTACTGGGCCTTGAAGAATAGTTTTGAAATCTGTAACGTCAACCGTCCAAGGTCCACAACCCTGACCGTATGGTGTGACATAGCGAGCGATTTCATATTCTCCATCGGGTGTTACTACAGATATTTTTGCAGGCTGGTCCCAAGGGTCGCAACCGCCGCTTGGGCAATCCACTTCGATGTGAAGTAGAAGACGCTCGAAGCGAGAAGGGTCATTTGGTAAAATGATGTCACGGAACTGCGTTTGCCCGCGCGATCCGAAGTTGTGCTGCTCCTCTCTCAGCACGGAGACAAACTTGTCTTCTCCAGGATTGCGATAGCGACTTGAGATTGAATTGTTGAGCGTATTCGCATCGTTTGGATCAGCCGTCTGAAAGCCTAAGAGGTTGGTTGTATTTTGCGTTAGGTCAAAGATTTCAGTAAACGTGAAGTCTCCTGTTTCTCCTGGTTGGATCGTTCCGGTGTAGGTTTCTGTAGCAACCGGAAGTCCATTCACACTCATCTCGACTGGGAAGTTGGAAACGGCTTCGCTCCCTAGATTTGAAATTCTAACCGTCGGGCGTACCGGACGCTCATATATAGCAAGTACATCGGGTGAAAGGATTTCAGCGACACCGAGGTCGATTGCCGGAATAGAGTAGCCACCTACCCAAGCGCTTTCGTCCATGTCTGTGAACGTAGCATTGAGAGAAGTATTTGCCGTATTTGCAGTCGTC
Organism: uncultured Saprospiraceae bacterium; assembly: GCA_937924035.1. Lineage (GTDB taxonomy): Bacteria > Bacteroidota > Bacteroidia > Chitinophagales > Saprospiraceae > CALDTK01. The sequence goes on from CALDTK010000251.1 coordinate 7,104, forward strand.
AAGCCTGTTCCCTCATTCATCGGGAAGTAGGCAGTCAGGCCAGGCTCAGATCCGGTCAGGTCAACGTCCTTGTTGTCATTGATCTCCGCTGCAGTTCTAGCAATATCCCAGATGCGGATTTCATCAATAGCACCATTAAAGCCACGTCCAGGAAATCCTGCGGATGAGCCGATGGTCAAGGGTAACATGCGCTGTCCAATCGTGCCGCTGTAAGGTGTAGTGGCTACAAGGTTGCCATTGATGTACAAGTTGATATTGGTCCCATCAACAGTTGCCGCGACATGATTCCATTGGTTGGCATTCATGATGGCATCGCTTTGCGCTTCCGTCCATACGTTATTCACTGCCATTACAAAACTCAAGGTGCCATTCTTTCCGCATCGGAATGCATAGCCGATATCTGGGTTCTGTCCGTCAATGCCGACGATGGTTCCTTGCCAAGCTTCTGCTCGCCATTGCGTTGCTTGAATCCAAGCTTCAATAGTGAAGTTTGTTCCTATTTCAAACGAAGCATCCTGTGGTGCGAGGAGACGATCATCACCACCAGTGAAATTAATTGAGAAATTCTGCGCGGTTGCAGAAGTAATCAAGGCAAAGGAAAGGAATGCAAAAAGTAGTCTTGCTTTCATAGTCGTAAATTGAGTAGACAGTTAGAGCTCGAGCAGGTGAGATTTCTGCTCAAGGTCCAATATAAGGTAGAAGTCGGCCCCTTTTATCGACTGGGAGCCTGGCTTAGGAAAACATGTCTGCTAGTTGACATCCCACCACAGTGGAGAATCAAGCTGATCACCATTTTCGAGTCGAGCGGCAGCTTCTCTGTAGTTCGTCTCATTATTGACGCGCTCATCGTTTGGATAGCGGAGTCGTTTAGGAATTTCACCGCCCGATTCACCTACAGAAAGACCTGGGGTAACATCAGGGTATCCACTTCGACGCAGGTTTGCATAGGCTTCGAATCCATCAAAAAGTAAGGCCATCCATTTCTGTGTATGGATCAATTCCATGGCTTGATTTTCACGCCAGCGCACACCGATTTCTCCGATGTAATCATTGATGTCTCGATCCGAAATCTCTTGTGCATTCGGGTAGCGACTTAGCATTTTACACGCTGCATAAATGCCGTTTTCATAGGCTTGTTGGGCAGTGCCGTCGGTAATGAATCCACGCTGAATCGCTTCAGCACGTAAGAACTCAGACTCCGCGTAACTGAAGTAAATGACAGGCGAATTATAAGCGACCATGACATCGCGACGTGGTTGAGCAAACACGAAGTCATTCGTTCCAGGAGCAATGCCATTCGGCCGACCAAGGTGATTTCCTGGTCCTACGGTGTTGTCTATATTTCCATCATTCGTGTAGGTTTCAAGGAGTGTGCTTTCTCTCGGATCTTCAAAAGCAATGATGCGATTTACAACCTCATCGGAGTAACGGAAAAGGTGTCCACTAATTCCAAAGTCTTGAAACACTTCACTGATCCCACTCACGTTTGGTCCGTCAGTATTGCTTCCGCTAAAACTCAACAAGGCAATATCGTCGCGGTTGTTCATCAGTCCGGCTGAAGTCGCAAAATCTACAGCATCTCTTGCGGCTGCTTCATCGACATCACTAATGCGCAATGCAACACGCATAAGGAGTGAAGCGCCAAGTTTCTTCCATTTAGCAATGTCTCCTTGATAAATTAAATCGGCTGTTCCTAATTGGTCTTTATCCGATGAAAGTGCATCAATCGCGGTCTTGAGTTCTCGTATGAAACTCATGTAAATTTCTTGCTGTGTATCGTATTTCGGCTGAGCAAATAAAGCTCCTTGATTCGCCTCGCTATAAGGCATGTCGCCATACATATCTGTAAGACGTTGGAAGTACAATACTTTGAATATCGTAGCAGCGGCCTCAAGATTTGATTCTGGTTCGGAATTATTAATTACTTCAACAATATCCTTACCCACCCTACGATAACTGTCTCTCCACCACGCACTGAGCCAATCTTCATTGGCAGTAACATAGCGGTCCGTTTCCCATTCTCCTGAAAGCTGTTGCGACCAGATCGAACAGTAGATAAGATTGCCTCGCCATTGGTCATAACGCTCGCTTGCACCACGATTGAGCACATACGAAAACTGCAAACGTGGATCTACCGTATCCGCATCGTTTGGATTCGTATTGATTTCTGCGAAGTCTTTCGTGCAGGAGGAGATTAGTACGCTTCCGCAAAACAAGCTTCCAACAAGTAAAAGTCGTGAGAATACCTTCATGATCGTCTGTTTTGTAGGAGTTAAAACTTGATGTTGATATTCGCTCCAAACGTTCTCGTAGGAGGAAGTGAAGCATACTCAATGCCGACATCTCCACCACTTGCCGTGTAGATGGATTCTGGATCAAGACCCAGTTCATCAAGACCGTTTTGAAAGAAGAGTACGTTTCGTGCTACCACCGAAATAGTCGCTCCAGTGATTGGTAGCTTGTTTAATAGTTTTGGCGAAAGCTGATAACCGAGTGTAACCTGACGCAATTTAATGTATGACGCATCCCACACATTCTCTTCTGCTATGGAAGATATCCGTGTGTAATAATCGTCTATTCTCGCGGCAGTTGTATTCGGTTCGCCAAGTTCATTGACTCCGTCACCTACGATGAGGAAGTCTGGATTTTCCCTTCCTGGAAGCGTTCGTTCACCTGTTCCAAACAAGTAACCAAATCCACTCGTCGTACTCAAAATTTCACCTCCTTGTTTGGCGTCAATCAGGAATGAAAAGTTGAGGCCCTTATAGTTTATGGTATTCGTAAGGCCGCCATACCAGTCGGGTGTAAAGTTGCCGAGCACAGCACGCTCTTCAGCAATTATCGGCAAGCCATCAGCACCGTGAACGATTTGTCCCGCCGCGGTTCGTTCATAAACGTTCCCTTTAATGTCGCCAATCTGTCCGCCAACCTGTGCTACCACATTGGAAGAGAAAAGACGATCTTCTCCAAGGTTTAATTGATCAGTTCCTTCATTGAGTGATACAACAGTATTTCGATTTCGAGAAAAATTAATACTCGTATTCCAGGTCCAATCAGTCGAGCGAATCACATCTACATCTAAGAGCAGTTCGATTCCTTGGTTTTGTACTTCTCCAGCATTCACTTGAAAGCGATCAAAGCCCGTCGAAGAGGGTAGTGGACTTGGGAATATGTGACGATCCGTATTTTGACGATACCACGAAAAGTCAACTCCTAAGCGATTGCTAAACAAGCGGACGTCCGTTCCAATTTCAATGCTCGTCGTTCGGGAAGGCTCTAAACTTGGATTGCGAAAGTCATCACTCCCTATATTGGCCAAAGGCACATTCCCCCCTGGCGTTTCTTTCGGAATTCCACTAATGGCATACGTTGGCAATTGAGAATATGGACTGATCTGCCCGAAACCCGAAGTGCCATAGCCCAATCGAAGCTTACCAAAAGTGAAGGCTTTTGGCAGTTTTGCCACTTCCGTGAAAACAAAGCTCAGCGCGGCCGATCCATATCCAATCGCATTGTTTGATGCATCTGGTGTGCGTGGATTGGTGAGCACCGAGAAGTAATCTTGACGAGCCGAAAGGTCGAGGTACAAGTAGTCTTTGTAGCCAATCGCTGTATTCGCAAACAGCCCGTTGAGGCGGAAAGAAGAGAAATTGTAGGTGCCCGGATTGCGTACTGCGAGGTTGTTGATCGATATGAAACCTGGGTTTATAAAGTCTGTTCCCGACTCTTCTCTGCGTGCATTGCTACGATCTGTTCGTGTAGCACCAAGGTTTACTTCGAGGCTTACATCCCCAAATTTTTCAGGCGTTGCACTAACAATGAAATCGTAATTGCGCTCTTGGATCCGGTAATTCTGTCGGACGACTCTTCCTGCTGGAAGGAATTGAGTACCGTCGATATCAACGGCGAGAAAGTCATGAACCGTATCGTCAATTGCTGTGCGGCCTTGCACTGCCAACCATGAGAGAATACTGTAGCGCGCACTTACATATCCAAGGATGCGCGTTTTCTCATCCGCATTCACTTGCTCATTCGGCCCCCAATACGGGCTAAGCGTGAACGGGTTGTTACTCCAGTAAATCGGATCACCGCTCTCATCTCTCGTTTTTTGGAAAATGGACTGAGGTAGGTTCGCAGGCCCGATCGTAAAATACTTAGAAGGATTATTTGGATTGTCAGTAAGGTCCGTCCGATTATCAGCATCTTCAACGATATAGTTTGCCTTTCCACTAAGCGTTATTTTCGGATGAATCTGTGCAGTTGTGGTGAGTAGTACCGTGTTTCGTGAATAGGTATTGTTGGGTACAATGCCCTTATTGTCGAGTCGTGAAAAGGAGAGTCGAGAGCTTATCATTTCGTTACCCCCGCTCAGTGCAACGGTATTCGTAAAGGTCTGTCCTCGCTGATAAAAGTTGCGCGCATTATCACGTCCGTTGGCTGTGTAGGGTAGTGTTTCTCCATTGAAGGCGACGTAATCAGACCCGTCAAGTCGTCCGCCCCAGGATCGCCAATTGTCGAACGCTTCTTGCTGATTTGCCGGCTTTATTCCGTTTGCTCCTTGACCATATTCCTGTTGGAACACTGGAAGTAGTGCTACGTCTTCGCTTACGAAATTGCTCGAAATTTCAACCCCGAGTCCTTTGCGGCTAGCCCCTTTTTTAGTAGTGACGAGTAGCACTCCATTACCAGCTCTCGAGCCATACAAGGCCGCTGCACTTGGCCCTTTTAAAACGGTAATGTTTTCGATGTCGTCAGGGCTCAGACCTGAGAGACCGTCACCTGTATCTCGCCCACCATACAGTCCTGCCCCTGCGATATTGGTATTGTCTGCCGGGACTCCATCAATGACAATCAACGGGCGGTTGTCTCCAGAAAATTGTGAAAGTCCACGAATAACGATTCGAGTTGATCCTGCTGGGCCAGTGCTTGGCTTGGTGATTTCCAGGCCAGCCACTTTCCCTACTAGCTGCGCTCCGATGTTAACCTCCCTCGCCGTTGTCAGTTCTTCGCCGCTTACTTCGGTGAAAGAGAAGCCGCTCGCTTTCTTTGACTTTTCCAAACCAAATGCAGTCACGATCACCTCATCGAGTTCGTTGGCCGCAACTGCAAGTTGAATGGTGAGCTTTGTTTCGTCACCGAGCACGAGCGCTTGGGTTTCATAACCGATGTAACTGATCTCTATCGTTTCGCCCGAATTTCCGCTTACGCTAAAACCTCCATCGAGATCTGTAGCCGTGCCTTCGTTGGTGCTCGTATTGCGAATCGTCACCCCGATAAGCGTTTCTGAGGTTGATGCATCGCTTACGCTTCCCGAGTAGGTGTTTTGCGAAAGCATCACTGCAGCACTGAGCGTACAAAGTGCAAAGAGTAGAAGTCTAATCATTTTCAAGGGCAAGGTTAGGTGGCGAAAAGATAGAAACTTGTTCTGCGATTGAGCGCCTGCCTTTCTGATTTTTTGAGGCCAATCGCGCTTAGGTAAGGAGTCTTACAATCGCTGAGGTAAACCAAGGCTGGCTGGAGGATAGCTCTTATCTTGGCGTCACACGTTGCATACAATGTCTCGAACTTTTTTTTCCGTATTACCATTCGTAGCCATCAGCCTTTGCTTGATCGCCCTTGTAAGTTGTGAGAATACACCCGATTCAGCTTCGGTCACTACGACTTTTGAAGAGAAGGAAATTCGCTTGCTGCCTGAAGAAATCTCCTTCAATTACCATGTGAAGCCGATTCTTTCCGACCGTTGTTATGCGTGTCATGGTCCAGATCGATCCAAGATCGAAGCAGGGCTTTCCTTGAGCAATGCAACGGATGCATATCTCGCCTTAGGGGACAACAAGAACCATTTTGCAATCGTGCCAGGTGACCCAAAACAGAGTACGCTTGTCGATCGCATCTATTCCGATGATCCGTCAATTGCCATGCCTCCGCCCGAGTCAAATCTGACGCTGAATGATTATGAGCGAAAGGTGCTCGTCAAGTGGATCGAGCAAGGAGCGAAGTATGAAAGCCATTGGTCGTTTGCACCTGTCACGAATCCCGAGCCACCAGAAGTAGCAGAAACGCCATTTCTCAAGAATGGAATTGATCCCTTCATTTTAGCCAAGATTCAGAAGGCGAACGAGCAGCCATCACCAACAGCTTCAGCGGCAGTTTTGGCAAGACGACTTTCCTTTGATCTTACAGGCCTCCCGCCATCCATTGCCGACATTCAGCGATTGGAGGCAGATCCTTCAGGTCAGGCGTATGAAGCGTTGGTCGATCAATACTTGTCATCTGATGCCTATGCAGAAACAATGACCGCCGTTTGGCTCGATGTGGCGCGTTATGCAGACACCCACGGTTATCAAGATGATTTGGAACGCACCATGTGGCCTTGGCGAGATTGGGTTCTACACGCCTTTCGGCAAAACATGCCTTATGATCAATTCATCAAATGGCAACTCGCCGGTGATCTCTTGCCCAATGCAACAAAGGAGCAAATCATCGCTACTGGCTTTAACCGCAACCATAAAATCACTCAAGAAGGAGGAGTTATTCCTGAAGAGTATCGCGTTGAATATGTCTCTGATCGAACGCTGACCTTTGGGAAAGCTTTTCTTGGCTTATCGGTGGAATGCGCCAAATGCCATGATCATAAATATGATCCTATTTCTCAAAAAGACTACTATAGCCTGTTCGCATTTTTCAATAACGTACCAGAAAAAGGATTGATCGAAGCGTATGGTGCAACTCCTGAACCTTTTATAGAATTAACGAAGGAAGAAATATCAGAACAACTAACCTTCATCAATAATCTTGATACCGTCGAGAAGATTGAATTGATGGTCATGCAGGAAAGCCCCGTTGCTCGTAAAACATTCGTGCTTGGGCGTGGAGCGTACGACAACCCTACAGAAGAAGTCAGCCCATCAGCGCCAAGCGCCGTGCTAGATTTTGAAGGTTATGCCTCGGATAGAGAAGGCTTGTCGGAGTGGTTGTTTGATCAGCGCAATCCGCTCACCTCTCGTGTAATGGTCAACCGCCTTTGGATGCTTTGCTTCGGGAAAGGATTGGTTGCGACACCCGATGACTTTGGCGCGCAGGGCGCATTACCATCGCATCCGGCGTTGCTGGATCATCTTGCCCATAAGTTTATGGAAGACGGATGGGACATCAAAGCCATGGTCAAGTACATTGCCATGTCAGGTACGTACCGACAGTCTTCTAAAAGTACGGAAAGTCAGCTTGAATCAGATCCCGAAAACGACCTCTATGCACGAGGTAATCGCATCCGACTTTCCGCTGAGAAAATTCGTGATCACGTCTTAGCGTCGAGCGGCCTTCTTGTCGATAAAGTTGGTGGACCCAGTGTTAAGCCATACCAACCTGCCGGGCTTTGGAATGAGGTCGCAGGAGGCGGAGATGGAGCTCCCTCAGTGTACAAAATTGACGAGGGAGATAAGCAGTATCGACGCAGCCTCTATACCTTTTGGAAGCGGACCGTTCCGCCGCCCGACATGGTCACCTTCGATGCCGTGACGCGTGATTTTTGTATGGTCAATCGAGAGACAACTTCAACTCCTTTGCAGGCATTGGTGATGATGAACAGTCCCCAAATCATTGAGGGAGCGCGTAATCTGGCCTATCGCGCAATATCAAATGAAGATGCTGTCGAAGATCGAATCCGATTGATGTTTAAGCTTGCGACAAGTCGAAACCTAAAGAGCGATCAACTCGCTTCGCTTACCGCCTACTTTGAATCGGAAAAGAAGCATTTTGAAGATAAGCAAGAAGATGCAGTTGCCTTCTTATCTATTGGGGATTCAAAGCAACAAGATCTCTTGCCCGAGCCTGAACTTGCAGCCTATGCTATGCTCGCCACAGCGATTTACAACCTCGACGAATCCATAACCCGCTCCTAGTATGCACAACGAGATCGACAAGCGGAAATACAACATGAATCGGCGGGCCTTCCTGTCGAAGTCAGCGCTAGGGATTGGAGGTGCAGCTCTATCTTCTTTACTCGGCTGTAATTTGGATTTTACCGGGCCAGATGCAGGTGAGCAAGTAGCGAAAAGAATAAATGGCATTCTCTCTAAAGGGAAGCTTCATTTTGCTCCAAAAGCAAAACGAGTTATCTATCTCTTTCAAAGTGGAGGACCTTCCCAATTCGAACTTTTCGACCATAAACCACTCTTGAATAAGCTGCGTGGGCAAGACTTGCCTGAGTCTATTCGGCAAGGTCAGCGCCTCACAGGCATGACCTCTGGCCAGGATTCGTTTCCGTTGGTTGGCTCGCCTTATGCCTTCAGGCAACATGGTAAGAGTGGTACATGGATGAGCGAGCTTCTCCCGCATACTTCTAAAGTTGTCGATGACATCTGTGTCATTAAGTCTATGCACACAGAGGCAATCAACCATGATCCAGCAGTTACGTTTTTTCAAACGGGAAGTCAACAACCTGGCCGACCTTGTATAGGTTCTTGGTTGTCTTATGGATTGGGAAGTCTAAACGAAAACCTCCCAACATTTACGGTTCTACTTTCTCGGGGCACGGGAAGGAAATTTGGACAGCCACTTTATAATCGATTGTGGGGCAATGGATTTTTGCACTCTCTGCACCAAGGCGTTCAATTTCGATCGGCAAAAGATCCAGTCCTGTTTTTGAAGGATCCAGAAGGAATGGATCGTTCTTCTCGTCGTAAAATGATAGACCTCGTTGCTGAGCTCAATCATCAGCAGATGGAAGAATTTGGTGATCCCGAAATCTCAAGTCGTATTTCCCAATACGAGATGGCGTATCGGATGCAGTCTTCTGTTCCCGAAATTATGGATACTTCTGGCGAACCTGATCACATCTATAAAATGTACGGACCTGAGTCTATGCAAGCAGGAACGTTCTCGGCCAACGCGCTTTTGGCTAGAAGGCTTGCAGAAAAAGGTGTTCGCTTCATTCAGCTCTATCACATGGGCTGGGATCAACATGACAACCTTCCAGGCGCAATCAAGAATCAAGCAAAGGATGTCGATCAAGCATCGGCAGCTCTCGTTATGGACCTCAAACAAAGAGGCATGCTAGAAGATACGCTTGTGATTTGGGGAGGAGAATTTGGGCGGACCAATTATTCACAAGGTGAATTGACAGACACGAACTATGGTCGAGATCATCACCCAAGATGTTTTTCTATATGGATGGCCGGAGGTGGCGTGAAGCCAGGAATCACCTATGGCGAAACAGATGACTTTGGATATAACATCACAGCCAACCCTGTTCATGTACACGATTTCCAAGCGACACTCTTGCACCAATTGGGGATCAATCATGAGAAGTTCACCTATAAGTATCAAGGTCGTAGGTTCCGTCTCACTGACATTGCTGGTGAAGTGATTCACGACATCTTAGCATAGTTCAATTTCTGATTATCAAGAGACGTGACTTCATATCCTACTCGTCGATCCTTGCTGCACAGCTTGGCTTCTCTGCGTTTGTGCCTTCACTTGGAAGAGAGGACCTAGTCATTGGTCATGGTGATTTTCGGTATAAGGTGGAGCAGTATTGGGGGCAGCTTTCGCCAAAACACCCTGTGAATGATTGCCACGAGATGGTGCAAGATTCTCAAGGCCGTATCATTCTGCTCACCAACCACATCAAGAACAATGTGCTCATTTACAACAAGGATGGTAAACTCCTAGATTCATGGGGGGATGCCTATCCAGGAGCACACGGGCTCACGCTTAAAAATGAAGGAGGGACAGACTATCTCTACATTACTGATACCGAGCTTCATCAAGTTGTGAAGACAACCTTGGACGGAAAAGTGGTCCTGCGCATTAATAATCCAAGGATACAAGATGCGCAGGAAAAAGAAAGACCATTCTTACCTACAGAAACAGCAGTCGCTGAAAATGGTGATATCTATGTCGCCGATGGTTATGGAAGTCAATACATATACGTGTATGATCAACAAGGAAAACTAAAATTTGAATTTGGCGGCCGTGGCGATGGAACGGCGCAGTTTTATAATGCGCACGGTATCGCGATAGATAATCGGAAAGGTTCGCCCCAGTTACTTGTCACGGCAAGAGAGAAAAATCAATTGAAGTCTTTCAGCATGGATGGGACTTACTTGTCTTCGCTGGAGTTGCCAGGAGCTTATGTCTGTCGCCCAGTCATCCATGGTGAGCAAGTATATTTGGCTACTATTTGGTCGGGAACTGAAAAGGCTAATCAATCCGGGTTCATTTCCATTCTCGACGCAGACAATAAGATGGTATCCGCACCAGGAGGTATAGAGCCGATCTATCAGGGTGGCCGTTTGAATCCTATGCAACAGAGCTTTACGCTCTTTAAACATCCGCATGATGTGTGTGTGGATCGAGATGAAAACCTTTATATACCTCAATGGAATGCAGGCCAAGTTTATCCCATGAAGCTACATCGCGTATGAGGTTTCAAGTAGTGATTGTTCTGTTGGAAAGCCTGCTCGTGCTTGCTTGTTCGACAAGTAAGCCAACATTCGTGCAACAGGGGGAGGTGCAATTAAGCCTGCCTCAGATAACTGTTGATCGTGTGTTTTTTGAGGAGGAAACGATTATTCGTTTCGGCGCACTTACACAGGGTCTTTCACTTTATGTAACAGATGCAATGACACACGGTAATTCTGAACAACTAATTAATAAGAACAATCTAAAAATATCACAGTCCTCGAAGCTTTTATTCTGTGCAAAAGGATCGGGTTTTATTCCAAGCGAAGCAGTAAAAATTGAGCTTTTTAAAACGTCCAAACGAAACACGGAACTCAGCTTCTTAAGCCCTCGTGCTGAGCCGTATGATAAAGCGGAAGCTAGTGTCCTGTTCGATCTTCAAAAGGCTAGTAGGCAGTTTTCGGATCGAGGTTGGTTGGGCTTTAAGCGAGATACCGTTCAAATAGAATTGACACTTAAGGATGAAGAAATTCAAGGAGTGGCTTTGTCCTTTTTAGAAGATCAGAAAAGCTGGATCTTTGGACCGGCGTCAATGTGTGTAGAAGGTTTTGGCGAAAGCGGTACACTTCTTTTTAGTGATACAGTTGCATTCGATCCTTCGTTACAAAAAGAACAAGTGAGCTTTCGATTTCTCGAGTCTTCATTTGGATCAAGTTCTCCGCACAAACTTCGACTCACGATCGTTCCACTTGCAGAAATTCCGTCTTGGCATCCTGGGCAAGGCAGCAGACCATGGTTATTCATTGATGAAATTGTACTCTTGTAGTCCACTCGGATATGGAATTAATCGGTAAGCTTCACCCCCTTCTTTTGCACTTGCCTATCGGTGTATTGATCTACACCGTGTTACACTGGGTTTATGCACGTGTGGCTTTGCCCGAGGATCGTCAACCAGACTTTACTTTTTCGTTGGGTTTGGGTTCCTTGAGTGCAATACTTAGTGCTGTTTCAGGTTGGATGCTAGCCAATGAAGGAGGCTACGACGAGCAACTGTTGGATTGGCACAAGTACCTCGGCATAGCCACAGCTGTAGGAAGTGTGGGGTTGTTTTGGGCATACCGCCGAGTTGAATCGACCAACACGTTTGGTATCATCCTTTTCGGATTCATGGGGCTACTCACGGTCACGGGTCACTATGGCGGTTCACTTACACACGGCGTTGATTTTCTTTCCGCTTCCGCCAAAACCCCACCTGCTCAAATTGAGGACATCAATGAAGCACATGTTTTCAATGATTTAGTTATGCCGATCATTGAGGATAAATGCGTCAGTTGCCACAATCCTCAAAAGTCTAAAGGTGACTTGCTTTTGCATCAGCTTGACGGCTGGCTTGAAGGAGGAAAGCACGGTGCAGTCGTTAAAGCTGGACTTTCAATTGAGAGTTCACTCATCAATCGAATATTTCTTCCCAAGGAAGATGAAGAACATATGCCACCAACGGGCAAACTTCAACTCACCAATGATGAACGCCTCTTTTTGAAATGGTGGGTAGATAGTATGGCGACGTACGATCACCTCGTCAAAGATTTGACGCAGCCGAAAGAAATTGAAGCTTATCTTAAACAGGTCGAATCGACTAGAGGTATCGATGTTGACCGGCCTTCTCAAGCCCAACTCGATAAGTTACTTGGATATGGAATTGTCGCTGAACTTCAAGCAAAGGACACGCCTTGGGTGGAGGTATTCCTTGCGAATGCAGCGACATTCGATCCTAGTGGTTTGAGAAAATTGGATGACATCGCGCCAATGATTCGTGCGATCAATTTGTCAAACTCCCGCGTAAGGGACAATGATCTAAAAACGCTGTCTGAATGTGAGAACCTCGAAGAAGTCAATCTCAGTAATTGTAAAATTTCAAGTCAAGGCTTAGAAGCGCTTTTCGATTTAAAAAGATTGAAAGTCCTCAACCTGTATGGTTCCGATGTCGACAAATCCATTTTTGATGGACTGCAACGAATGCCTTCGTTAGAGAAAGTATACGCCTGGAATACTAAGATTGCAAGTGAAGCTATTGAAGCATTGAACGATAGTGATCCAAACTTTAAAATAGAGGTTGGAGCTGATGTTGACCTCTTCGGGGAATCTAAATTGGTCGCGCCTTTTATCGTAGCTGATCAAGACCTCTTTAAAGATTCACTGCTGGTAAGTATAGAAACAAAAGCACAACGAGCTTCCATCTTGTATTCTCTCAATAGTCTTGACGCGTTTACGCCATACGCTAGTCCTTTCTACATCGCTACTACTACCGAAGTCCGTGCAAAACTGATCATGGACGGTTGGCAGGATAGTGATCTCGTGTCGAAGACCTTCGCAAAGTCGAGGCACAAAATTGAGTCCATTCAAGCCAGTGTTGAGGCAAACGAAAAGTACCCTGCTGACGGACCATCAACACTCATAGATCTCCAAAAAGGGAGTAGTAGTTTTGGCGATGGAAAGTGGCTAGGTTATTTTGGAGACGATGTCACCTTTGTTGTAGATTTGGGAAAGACGCAAGAAATCTCTGGCGTGACCGTTGGTGCCTTATCTGATTTTCGATCGTACATCCATCAGCCTAAATCCATTACGGTTCAAGTTTCTCAAGACAGCAAAACGTATTTGGACTTTGCTGAACTTTCGGCGTTACCGATTCCTGTTTTGGCGGAAGCTAACGTGCAGAATCACTACCTGACAGCGCTATCTACACGAGCTCGGTATGTGAAAATTGCGCTGAAAAACCAGCAGGTTAATCCCGAAAGCCACCCTGCTCCAGGTGCTACATGCTGGCTATTCATCGATGAAATTTTGATTGACTAATTTAAAATCAAAATTGATGAACGTGCAAGACCTAAGAGCTTCAGGTCTCAATCCAACTTCAGAGTCCGATTCAACGTTCAAGTAAGTACGTGAACTCGCCAACTCCAAAACCCCAGAAAAGCTTACTACGTAAGCTTCTCAAAATAGGGCTGATACTCCTGCTCCTGCTGCTTTTGATAGTTGTGGGGCTTGGTGTTTTTGGTGTTTGGTATCTAGGCTCCGATCGAGTCAAAACCATAGATAACCTAGCTTTTTTTGGAGGAGGATCTCTG
>CALDTK010000252.1 GCA_937924035.1 uncultured Saprospiraceae bacterium
ACATCAAAGAAAACATTAGGCTCCTGAGTGATTCCTGGGCCAGGGTCACGAAGCGCAGCTGTTCTTAGGTAGCGACGCCATTGGTTACGTACTAGATCTAAACGAGCAAAACGCAAGGTTACAGGTTCTTCAAAACCCTTCATGTACATCCGCATGTATCGGATAGATCGGAAATCTTGAATAGATCCAACTTTCGCATCAAAACCATCGAGCGGGATTTTGAATCGATACCAGATCATGTCTTCACCACCAGTAGGTGAAGGAATTCGGCGCTCTTGAGTGATGTACCTCGCAGCCACTGGGTCTATTTCACCACTAGGTCCTCCTAAGCGAAATGGAATTTTGTACTGGAAATAACTTTCCGTTTCAGATAGGGTGTTATCACCATTAAGATCTTCCGTGTCAGGGAGTGTAGAAAACCCTACTGCAATTCCTGTCCCAGAAGCAATAGGAGAGTTGCCCTCAAAACCATTGAATCGTTTGTATCGCTCGACTGTGGTTGTAGCTGTACTGTTTTGGAAAGAGACAAAATCATCATTAGATGGATCTGCTTCTATTGCATCAAAAGCACCAGGGCCTGTAATTGCTGGTTCAATTCTATTTAACCATTCTTCATAAAGATCTGCTTCGCCATCATTATCAAGGCCATCAAAACCAACGTCTTGCTCAACACGGTTTTCCTGCTCTGTATCAAAAGCTGGAGTAACAGGAGCCATACGAGGGACTCGTCCAAAAGCCGTTTCATCTGTTGGGCGATTTCCGTTAGCTCCATCACCTGCAGGTAGTCCGTTCTCAAAGAACAGTCGGCTGTCGCGCATGATATCTTCCGAAATGTTGCCAAATTCGATATAGAGATCACCTTCATAATCAGGAGTGTTGCGCGCGTCTAGAAACGGACTCAAGACCCAAAACTCAAGGTATTCGATGTTTGCTGCTTGGAAATCATTCGTTTGCAACTCTCTCATGATTCCTCCCCAACGAGATCCGGGATCATTAAGCCTACCATCATCTGTAAGACCTGCGGAAGTACTGTACCCTCCCGGAACGTCGAAGTTGTACGGGCCACGCTCGTCTGGATAGTATGTCATGTCAAACGTAAACAGCGCATTATTGGTGAACTGGTTAAGCTGACGGCCAGGAAATAGTTGTTGAGGTTGAATTTGGACGTCATAGACTGTTGGTTCTCCTGCTCGACCAATATTATCGATACGATACCAGTTCAACAGTGCACGGTTTGCATGCAGCGCGAGCGAATCATCTCTACTCGTGAAGACAGGCTTTGCTTCTGGAAATAAGCTATTGTTCTGAGGAACAGATGCTAACGTCCATGCATTCAAAGGCGTCTTCAGGTCAAACCCTGATGCTGAACCTTCAAAATCGTCTACATAGACGGTACCACCTTCACCCTTATTGATGTCAATCGCTTTGGAGTGTCCAGGCTTCAAGAAGGCAGCTTCTGCTGAGAAGTTAATGGTTGATTGCTCCTTGGTACTGAGACCTGGAATCTTATCGACAAAACGAGTTAGCCAAGGAGCGTCATCTCCGTACACCAAATCCACTCCTAATATTCGGTTGTTAATTGGATCATCTCCAACATTCACCTTCTGAGTAAACGGTCGCTCAAACAGGTGCAAATAGGTACCTCCAATACTAAGCTTCTTATTGAATTCATAGTCTGCTCTCAAGCCTACCATCGATCGGTTTTGGAGACCGAATACAGCATTATCCTCAAAACTTACACGAACAGGTACTCCTGACGTCAAGTAAGCATCGTTCAAAATTTTGATCCGACCGATATTGTAATCAATCTCGTAATCCTGACCTTCTCGTAGAATTTGTCCTGCGGCAGTTACACGCACCGAACCTCTCGGAATGTTGAATGCTCCAAGGCTAATTTCACTTGATACACTCGACTTGTAAGAACCTTTGATGATAAACCTGTTGAATTCAGGATACTCTCTCGCACGAATGACAGTGGAGTCGTAAAGCATACTGTAGACATAACGTCTTTCTTCTGCGGGATCATCTATTTCATCGACAAGCTTTTGCCCAAAAGGCTCAAGCACAGGGAACATTATCCGGCCATTGCGAGGATATATAGTCAACCCAGAAACGAAATCGAAAATTCCATCTGGCTGAGGATCGAGTTGGACATTGAGTTGATCAACGTCAAATACACGAATCAACGGGATGTTCTCAAGGTTAGAACTTGGAAGGAAGCGCTTTTCGCCTTTACCTGGATCCTCATAGGTAATGTCGAGTAAGAAGTCCTCCTGGTTCACCTGGTATGCACCGATGTTGTAGAAGTTCTTCATCATCAGATCCCAAGCAGGAACATCTACACGTGGAGTTGTACTCTTCAGCATTCGTGTGTAGAGCACATTCAAATTGGTCGTATCACCAACAGGTAGGTCGTTTGAGAACTCACCAACCTTGTAGACTTTTCCATTGTAAGTGTACTCGTAAGCCACAGCCAGAACTTGGTCTGGACGAACATTGACGTTGACACTAATAAATCCAAGATCTGGATGGTAGCTAAACTCAGTTGGCGTTAGCAAGCGAGCGCGCACACGCTCAAAGTCACGAGATTGCTCCATGTCGTAGGCAGGGCCTTGAAGTCGTCCAACTACGTTCTGGCGATAACGATTCGAAGAGTTGCTGACCAGATTGTCGTACAGTCTGTTCGCACCGTTGTCAGGCAGAATCTTACCATCGATACTCTTACCACTATTCTGGTTCACCTCGGTTGAAGGATGAACATTGGTAATTTTATCTGGAAAGCCTTCACCTAAATCGGCGAGGGCAACAAGTTCACGGACACCTTCTGTTTGGTCACGATCATTAGTGAGCCAAACTTCGATACGATTAATCTTGAATTGAGAGATAATAGTGGGAAGGTCTTGCAATGACTCTTCGAATGTCTCACGATTGAAGTGAGAAAGAAGGAAGTGGCGATTTTCGTCGTACTCATCAGCACGGACTTCAAACTCTTGAAATTGAGCTCCGCCTTGGATTTCAATCTCATCACGCTCGGTTTTTTGCTGACTAGCAAGAGCTGTGACCTTGAGTTTGCCAAATTTGAGATCAGCGCGAATACCCAGCAGACCCTCCGACCCTTGAATCAGAGATGAACGCAACGGTAGACTTACGTTACCTGCCTCAATGTTTTGTAATATTTCGTCTTCACCAAACTCCGCCGCGTTGTAGCTGACTTTGATAAGTTGGCGGTCGAAACTGAAGTTTGCACTGTTGTTATATGAAGAACTCAATTGAAGTTTAGACCCGATGGAGCCTGTCACATTCATTTGAATATTCATCTTAAAATCAAAACCTCAGTTTCGTTGCTGACGCGCAATAAATGCAGGGTTCTTTACTGTACGGAAATCAACTCCGAAAGTGAGGTCAATGTTACCTCTTGTATCAATGTTGACATCTGAGCCACCAAAAAGACGATCAACGAGGCTATTCTCTACATCAATCGCTTCAATAGGGTCTTCTACATTGCCAAGTCCTACACCATCAGAACTTACACGTCCTTGAAGTTGGTCAAAGTAACGTTGTTGAGCTTGGCGATCACGATACTGCTGGTATTCTTCGAAGGTGAGGTAGGTTGGAGACCTAAAATAAGATCCTCCAATTCTTTCAGTTACGATGTACCTATTGGTGGTAGGATCATATTCCACTTCTTGTGTAACCGAAGCAGGATCACGAAGATCAATTCGGTTTGAAGAAGGATCTGTGATAAAGTCACCATTTCTGTCACTTATTGGCGGCACTGTATCTGTACTAATGTTGACTAGTATAGATTCAATATCGAATATAGGTACAGGGGCCGCT
>CALDTK010000253.1 GCA_937924035.1 uncultured Saprospiraceae bacterium
CAACCAACTGACCGAATTACCTGCAGAGATTGGATCACTCACTGCACTGACAGGGCTTTACGTCAGTGGCAACCAACTGACCGAATTACCTGCAGAGATTGGATCACTCACTGCACTGACAGAGCTTTACGTCAGTGGCAACCAACTGACAAAATTACCAGCAGAGATTGGATCACTCACTGCACTGACAGAGCTTTACGTCCGTGGCAACCAACTGACCGAATTACCAGCAGAGATTGGATCACTCACTGCACTGACAGAGCTTTACGTCCGTGGCAACCAACTGACCAAATTACCAGCAGAGATTGGATCACTCACTGCACTGACAGTGCTTGACGTCAGTGGCAACCCATTGCCCGCATCGATAGTCGCAGCGTCGAAAGAGGGTGTAAGGTCTCTACAGATACTGTTATCGAATTTGAATGATCCCACCAAAGTCAAAAGGATCTCAGAGGTGAAATTGATGTTCACCGGGGAGGGAAAAGTAGGGAAGACAAGCCTTCGCCGGGCACTCGACCCAAATGCAGAAGTGTCGGAGCCAGATAAAGAACCAACCACTTGGGGTGTTGAGTGTGGGGAGTTTGTGGTTTCTGACGTGGAAGAGGATCGTGATATTACGTTTAACTATTGGGATTTTGGTGGTCAAGACATTTACCGTGTGACGCATCAATTCTTTTTCTCAAGTGATGGTATTTATTTGCTGCTCT
Source organism: uncultured Saprospiraceae bacterium (assembly GCA_937924035.1). GTDB lineage: Bacteria > Bacteroidota > Bacteroidia > Chitinophagales > Saprospiraceae > CALDTK01. The sequence goes on from CALDTK010000253.1 coordinate 708, forward strand.
GGGAACCACGTGGTGGCGAAGACCGGGGCATGATCAAAGATTGGCTCGACCGTATTTATGCACGTACGGCTGGTAGAGCTAAAGTTATTCTCGTCGCCACACACGCGAAGGTTGAAGAGACAGGAGAGGTATATCGTTCCGAAATTAATCTGAACCGGCTAGACCCTAAGCATAGCAAAATGATCGTCGATCAAATCAGTGTTGATAGTCTCGCTGACTATAATATTGCGAAGTTAAAGGAGGTATTGGTACGAGAGGCTCAGGGCCTACCCGGGATAAACAATCCCATTAATATACATTGGTCCAACGCGCTTGACGAAATATTCGATACAAGAAACAAAGAAGCCTGGATTCACTATAGCGATTTAGAGGCGATATGCCACAAACATGACATTGAGCACCCGGATGCGATACACGCAATAGCGTCTACTTATATTCACGGACTCGGACGGGGTGTATGGTACGGAAATGAGTGGCCGGACGACCATGAACTAAAAGACACGATCGTTCGTGATCCACAATGGCTTTCGCAGGCGTTCATGCAAGTTATCAATCATAAACCAACGCGCGATTCAGGTGGAATACTCGACCACAAACATCTTGTGGACGTGTGGCAGGATCACAAAGATCCCAGGTGGATTGAGTACGAGCATAAAGAGTTCACTCGTTTGATCAGGATATTAAGCGAACAACGTGTGGCCCTGCCAACGCATGATTCCGATGGACGAGTTAGTCTGGTTCCGCAGCTTCTATTGCACAATGAACCTGACCTTCCCTGGTCCAGCGCCGACGAGTTACCGGACAATGCTAAGGTTGTACGCATTCGAATCAAACTCGAACCAGATGTTGACGGCATCATGGCTCGACTAATTGCCTTGCTGCAGCCGTATCATCACTATGAACCTGGGCAGCACAGCGGAGCATTTTGGTCACAGGGTGTATTTCTTAGAGACACTGGGCGATTTAGTAATGATGCCCTCATACGATTCCAGCGGGAAAGGACACACGCAGTAGCGGATGTTGTCGTCACAGGAGTGCATCCCGTGGATCTATGGACCAAAATCGATGGTGTGATCTTCTCGTTGAAGGAATTCTGGCCTGGTTTAACCCGTGAGGATGAAGTGTTATGCCCAACCCGACCGGCGGAAGAATTCTGCCGGGGTCGATTTGAATTGGGGGATGTGAGCAACGCATTACTCGAGGAGGATACGGTCAAGTGTACGAAGTGCCGAATCGAATTTGATGCGGGTAGTTTGTTGTCAGGTCTTTCAAATACGAATAAAATCACGACTGAAGACAATATAATATATCTCCGAAACCGAGAGGAGCGACCAGCACCAAGAAGTGTCGTCATTCTACCCCTGACCAGAGATGAGACATGGGGTGATATAAGGAACTATGAAGTATTTAAGAAAAAGAAACTCAAAGCTCATTTGCTTTCTGAATTCAGTGGCGAAGTCGTTGAAGAGAAGACATTCACAGCAGAACTGGGATATTTTAAATATTTGAAACCGGTTTTAAAGATGGGGTCGCTGTTCTTAGGTGCTTCCACACTGCCTTTCGATTTCCCAGCCGATACAGAAGAATTTATGAAAGATCTTTCTGAAACAATTACCCAAGTCGGTGAGACGTTACCAACGAATAAAAGTGTAGATACGCCGGAACCGAACTTGTATTTGATGCGCAAGTTTCTCGATGCAATCGGGCTCGACCCGGAGGCTCATGGTATGGGTATTGGTAGAGCGGGTGATAAGTGGTATTGGATGACAGCTGCAGAACTGAAGCAACACAATCCTATACCGCCCTGGGTTCCTGATTTCAAAAAGTGATATTATCGTGCGTTGTGATGAATGGTTAGTCTTTTGCCGAAATGTGATTTTACACGAATAAAACGTTACTGCTGTGTGTCTGGTGATATCACGGCCTCGTCCAGGTGGGATTAAGCCTAGCTTGTTGCTCCGGAAATCATGGGGGTGGGACTATATATCCGTCAGTCTGCGAATGTCCTCTAAGGGCAGGCACGATCCTGCCGGATGTAATGGAATCTAGGTCGGACTCGATGCACGCTTGAATTCGTCAAGCACAACATCATTGGCAGTCTGGACAGTAGTACACTTGAACAGTGAACCGTGTATTCGGTGTATAGGGGCCGTTTTTCTGCGATTCCCTTTTCCCAAAGAACTAAAGCGTATACGAGGTACCGTTGAAATATTTATCGACAGAGGTTCCATTTAAACAATTTGTACTGGCACTAACACTATGCGTAAAAGCGCTCATATTTCCTCTGCTAGCAAATGCAGGAGACACGGCCGCAGTCAAATTAGTATCAATTGGGTTAGCTTCAGATTCTGACTATTCTTACAGCGCCTCAGTTCAGATTGGATCACGTGTTGAGACTCTCCATCTCAACCGTTATGAGCCATTCAATAATTTGAACATAGTCAATACGAATGGAGACCCACTGGTACAGACGAGCACTGCTTATCGTGGCATCGTTAAAAATATCGCGACAT